>NZ_JBOCUK010000017.1:61615-72042 GCF_050606265.1 Tenacibaculum sp. TC6
TTCCGTACTACTCCAACAAATTGCGCAACGCAATAAAAACGCAATTTACGCAAAACGACTATTCTAAACCTTTACAATAGAATTATAGAGTTAAGGTGTTTATTTAATAGGTTGTTTACTTTAGTTAAAAATGTATTGTTAATTGATTTTAGGAAGATGCAAAGTGTAAACCTATTTCCGTACAACTCCTGCAAATTGCGTAACGCAAGAAAAACGCAAATTTACGCAAAAGGACTATTCTAAACCTTTACAATAGAATTAAAGCGTTTATTTATAGGTTGTTTACTTTAGTTAAAAATGTATTATCGATTGATTTTAGGATGATACAAAGTGTAAACTTATTTCCGTACTACTCCTACAAATTGCGTAACGCAAGAAAACGCAATTTTACGCAAAAGGACTATTCTAAACCTTTACAATAGAATTAAGGTGTTTATTTATAGGTTGTTTACTTTATTAAAAATGTATTGTTGATTGATTTTAGGATGACACAAAGTGTAAACTTATTTCCGTACTACTCCAACAAATTGCGCAACGCAATAAAAACGCAATTTTACGCAAAACGACTATTCTAAACCTTTACAATAGAATTATAGAGTTAAGGTGTTTATTTAATAGGTTGTTTACTTTAGTTAAAAATGTATTGTTAATTGATTTTAGGAAGATGCAAAGTGTAAACCTATTTCCGTACAACTCCTGCAAATTGCGTAACGCAAGAAAAACGCAAATTTACGCAAAAGGACTATTCTAAACCTTTACAATAGAATTAAAGCGTTTATTTATAGGTTGTTTACTTTAGTTAAAAATGTATTATCGATTGATTTTAGGATGATACAAAGTGTAAACTTATTTCCGTATTACTCCTACAAATTGCGTAACGCAAGAAAACGCAATTTACGCAAAACTACTATTCTAAACCTTTACAATAGAATTAAAGTGTTTATTTATAGGTGTTTGGGTTGTTATTGAATATGTTATTAATGTTTTTTTAGAACAATAAAATTGCATAACGCAAAAGAAAACGCAAAGTTAATTTTATAGTTCACGCTAAAGTTTAAATAATTGTAATAGGCTTAGTATAGGATATAGATAAAACCAAAAGTGCAAAAAAAGAAAAATCGCTTTATAACATGAATTAAGTCTTTGTTTTTTACGGGTTTCCGTAAAAAATAACCCTTATAAGCTAAGGGAAAACCCTGAGTGTAAAATTAGGGATAATGAGTATTGTATATTACCTGAAAAGCTAGTAAGTTTGGGGCTGTTAAATTGCTGTAACAGCTTAATTACTAAGTAAAAAACTCTTCCTTAAATTATACAATAAGTACTATATTTACGCTAGTATTAATTTATTAAAATAACGTAAAAATGAAAAAAGTAGTAGTAATTTTAGGTGTGGTGTTTACTGTAGGTTTATTAAGTAGTTGTACAGATAATTCACTAGATGATATTGAAAATAATGAAAAACAACAAATACAACTCATTGACAAAGATGATGTCGAAACCCCTACAACAAAAGGGTAGTCCTTTAAAATATTTAGCTTTTGAAACTTTAGGTAATATTCTCATATATTTAAGTGGAATATTACCTTTTATACATGTTTTAATAAAAGATGTTAAGCTTGAAAAAAAGTTTTTTGGTTTTTCTAGTGTACATAGATTTATGTATAGCCTTGGAAATCATGCTAGTTTATTGGTTTTAGTAGTAGGCATACTTATTTTGATTCCAATTTTTGACAAAGACAATATAGAAGCATACAAAAACAACTTAAAATATTCCTTATTATCTCCTTTTATTTCTGCTGTCTTTTTTATGACTTGGGTTTTTATACCTGGAGTAAATTTTAATCTTCTAGCATATGCTTTTATAGGAATCTGTGTTTCCGCTATTTCTGTTTTTTTGACATTAAGGTTATTAGATTATATTAAAATTTTAAAGGTAACATTCCTTTATAAAGAAAAATTATTAGAAAAAGGAATTGATTATGTAGGTTCAAAAATTAATAAATAAAACTATGAAAAGAAAAGAAAAACTAAAGGAGATTAAGCTTAAAATAATAGAATTAGAAGGGAAATCTTTAATTTATAAGCAAGGAAAAATTAGTAAGGAAGATTATGAAAGCTTTCTAAAGGAAGAAATTACATACTTAAAAGAACAGAAAATAAAAGAATTAAAAAACGAAATAGAGAAAGGTTTGAAAGAAATCAAATTTCTTAAACAAATAAAGCATAAAATAGAAAATAACCAGATTTTAGACGATAATGAAAAGTTATATATATTAAGTCTTTGATTTTTATTTTATCTCATTTTTTAAAAACTCTTTGGCTTTCTCTATAGCTAACTTTTCTATCCAAACTTTAATAACTTCATTATTTAAAATTCGTGACTTGTTTTTAAGTATGTATAAAGAAAGTTCGTCGTCCGATATGTTTTCAAATTTACTAATGATTTCATTCGGTAAATTTAATCTACTATCTGAATTTATAAATTCTTTTAACTCTTCGGTGACTCCAAATTTTTCGGCAATAACAATGATTTGATTAGTAGTAAGCGTTTTGTTTTTTATCGCTTTACTAATACCAACATCACTATATTTTATTGTTTCACCCAGTTTAGTAAAACTAATCTTGTTTTCAGATTTGAACTTTAGAAGCCATTCCGTATATAAATCAATGTCATTCATATAAAAATAAAAAAACTAACTTTTTTGTTTGATAAGTTAGAAAAGTTTGTATATTTGTCTCAGCTAAAACAAATATAGTTAAATCAATACGATTAGCAACAGTACATACTACGTACTGCGGTGAAAAATATTGCTTAAAAATAGATAAGAAATACAATTACGGCTAATGAACTAAAAAACGCAATACCAAAAAAATTAATACTATTTACTTTATGAATACACCTATGCTAGACAATCATTATCGGCTATTACTTATTGTAGAGGCATATGCTCATATTTATAAAGAGGATATCCAAAATACTTTTTTGGATAAAGAAATCACGGGGGCAATGCGTGATGCAAAGGAAATACAAAGAAAGCGTACTACTTTTTTTCGTGTTTTCCCAAGATAGTTCGGTTTTACTTTCGTAAGGTTTTAGAGTAACTATCAGCATTTTTCCTTTAACACGACCAACTCGGGGAGCTTAGAAGGACTTTACCTCGGGTTGGTTATAAAGGAATTAAGTTTATTAAATTAAAAGGCAGAGAGAACGCAAGGAATTACAAAAAAGCGCAAAGGTTATTTTGTAGTTCAATTAAGATAGTTAGCGTTATACATATAGAAGGGTTATTATAACGCTTAAACTACCTGAAATTTTCCCTTAAACCAAAACCAACTCGGGAAACTTTATGAGAACGTTGTTTCTCGGGTTGGTTATAAAAAACAGGGGGCAATCGGCTAAAACAGTTCCTGCTTTTAAAAAATAGTTTCGGAGGTAGTGAGTGACACCACAAGAAATGCAAAAAAACGTACTATCTATTTTTTGTATTTCACCCAAGGTTAGTTTTTTATGTTGTGGTAAAAAACTGCCTTATTTTTCCCTGACTAATCAACCTGAGTGTGAGTGCTTGGGTTGATTTTAATCAAGTTTTATAACAAAATCGTTCTTTTTATAAGAACCCTTTAAAAATATGAAAAAATAATTTAAAAAAAAGAAATTACTACGACCTACTTTTTTATACTAAGGTAACTTAACTCATTTGTTTACTTTTTTGTTAGGAAATATAGCTTATCAATAATTGACCTGTTTTTTACTGCTTTTAAACATTAAATGTACGATATAAGGTAGGGTATTTATTTTATTGACGGTTTATATCTAAAAAGAAAGCTATGTTACATAATCCATAATTGCAACATACCAATTACTAATTTTTAATATTTCAAATTTATGAAAACAACACTCAAATGTATCGGAGTGGTTGCTTTTAGTTGTATTACTTTACAACTAAAAGCCCAAGAACCATCCAAAGATTGTCATGAACAGGTAAGACAAGCTTTAGCCTATGTGCAAAAGCCACCTTACAGCGCAGAAGCCCAACAAAAAGCAATAACCCTGTTAGCACCTTGTGTAAAGGCAAACGATAGTTATGCCTTACTTACCATGGGTAGATTACTGCTTACCAACCCTGCAAAGGAGCAGGAAGCTTTTACGTTGATTGAACAATCAGCAGAGCAAGGCAATACTTTAGCCATGGTAGATATAGCTACTTTGTATAAGTATGGTAGAGGTTGCCAATTGAATTTTAACAAAGCCCGCAAATGGTACACAAAAGCGTATGAGGCAGGTAATGACAAAGCCGCTTATGCTTTGGGGTATTTGTATTTAAAAGGCTTGGGTACAATACCTCAAAATTATAGCAAAGCGGTAGCATGGTTTGAAAAAAGTAACTACCCCATGGCTCAGTATTGGTTAGGGCTCTGTTATTACTATGGGTACGGCGTACCTAAAAACAAAGTTAAAGCAAGTGCTTTGTTAGGTAGTGATGATACGGAAATACCAACACCGTTAGCAACTTCAAGCGCAACTACTAAAAAGCAAACCGTAACCCCTGCTTTGTTAAAAGATATAGAAAGTAGTACTGTATTTGAAGCTACCGTACCCAACACTACTTTAACAGGTACATGGCAAGGAACTTTATTACTAATGGACTGGAGTAACACCCATATAGAACATAAAGTACCGGTAACCCTTACCTTTAGCAAAGACAACGAAAACGGAACTTTACAAACACATTGGTCTTTCATAGAAGAAGAGTATAAACCTGAGGTAACTCAACTGGATAATACGCTATTTTATAACGGGTTTACCGCATTTTTACCTCATACTTCTTTAAAAAAGGAAATCCCAACCACATTAGCCCATCAAATTACCGAAGTAAGCTACCGTTTAAAGACTATGGAGGATGCTACCTACTTAACAGGAAACGTAACTACCTATGTAACTGATTGGAAAGAAAGCGGGGTACCGATGCGTTTTGTACTTACTAAACAAGAAAGCGACACTCCTAAAAGGGAAGAATTATCAGATGAAGCGTTGGAAGCCTTAAGCAGTCAAACACAAGAATTTATTAAACTATACCCTAATCCGTTTGAACAGGATTTACTTATTTCTTACAGTTTACCTACCCCACAAACTACTGAAGTGTATATCAATGCGCTAAACGGTTTTCATAAAAGAGTGATACAACCTGCCACAGCGCAAGAAGCTACTACCTATACCTATGTGTTAGAGGGTGACACCTTACCTAAAGGAATGTATGTGGTAACGGTACGTACCCAAGAGCAAACCTATACCCGAATTATTGTAAAAAAATAAAAAAGAAAACGAAAATGAAACAGTTATTTACTTTTATATCCCTGTTGTTTGTAGTTATAGCATTACAAGCACAGACTGATTTTCAGTATGCCGATGAGTTTATGCACGAGGGTGACAATACGGATATTATAACCGCTTTACCCAGAGGTTGTGGTTGTGAAGAGCCTAATTTAAGTTTTAGTTCCGGAAGCTCTTTTGCTACTGCGGTAGCTAATGAAAATCTGATTAAAAGAGCTGCCGAAAGAGGGTTAGACGAGTGGTATAAGAATCAAAAAAATGTTATAGAAAACTTTTTAGAGTCTAAGTATAACAAACAATTTTCATCTTTTGAAGAGGCAAAAAACCATTTATTTTTAGACCTTGAAAGTACCAACAGCGCTACTTATGTGAGACCGATAGCCAGGTCTAAAACAGCAGACAGAGACCGAAGAGCTAAACAACGAGTTATACAGATTAAAGGGTTAAAGGCTTTAAAAATACGAGAGAGTGAAATTAGAGGAGGGAATATTAATAATTCATTGTATGCGGATTTTAAGGTGAACAATATCGCTTTAAAAGATTATAAAACGCTTACTGACATACAAACTGCTTATTCCAATTTATTAACTCAGTTTATAGATAATAAATGGAAAGAATTTGAGAGCGATTATATTGCCAAAATTTTAAGTACTCCTTTTAACAATCATACCTTACAAACCAAAAATAACGACTATACTAGTTTTAATACATGGGAGAAGTTAGACTATATGCAGTTTTTAATCCATTACGAAGAACTTGTTAACAGACCTTCACCTTATGGTATGACTGATGAGGAACGTAGGCTTTTTGAAAGATATATTAATAAACTAAATACCATTACCTCAAAATATGTAGAAGATTATATAAATGCCAATAAATATAATGAGCTGTCTTTATTTCATCCTGATTACTGGAAAGTTATTTGGAAAAACGAGTATCATTATTTCCCTTATAAAATTGATGAGGCTAAAAGAAAACACCAAGAGTTAAAAGATAAAGAGCTTCGTATACTAATAAATAGCATTTCAATGAATGCTACTTCAACAATAGACTATTTAGTGTCATTACTTAAAATAACCGATAAAGATCAGTTACAATGGTTTAATGACCACCCCAACAAAGGAGAGGAGTTTTATAAAAGGATTCAGGATGCTAAGGTGAAAGATGCCAATATGCCTCCCCCATCACCAAAAGAGATGAGTTTTCCACCGGATTTTAATGAACAAGAAGCTTTAAGAAGTATACGAGCAGAATTAGCTAATGGGGCTATTGTTGGAGGGTTTATTCGTGAGCTGGCAATTACAGATGTTTCTCAAAAACGCTTTTTATATGATAACACCAATATTACCAATGAACTAAGAACATTTGCTAATGAAAACAGAGTAAACGGAGTTATCTCTGCAGAAGCTAAAGCTTTTATAAAGCAAGCTATAGCACTTGAAAAAACCTTAAATAATTCTTTACAAGTAAAACAAACGGGAAGCTTTCCAGAGGAAATAAGCTCATGTTGTCCGGGTAGTTGTTGCCCTAATCAGTTAATCTATCAAGATGATTTGATAATGCATGAGTATGGAGTACAACCAGTACAAGCTGCCGTTGATGGAACTTTTAACTTAATAGTATCTACATCAAGTCTAATTGCTAGTGACAGATGGGTTGGAGAAAGAGTTAGAAGAATTATGACAGAAATTGGAATGGAAGTTCCTTCGGATATTTCAGATGAACATTTAGGAGCATTATTTAAAATAAGAAAAAGAAATGGGCTTGTAATAGTAGAGTATAAAGAAGGGTTATTAAGAGAAATGCTTGATTTTGGCTTAAATACATTAGATATGCTTTCTTTTCTTTCCCCAAGTAAAGGTGGAGGAGCGTTTTTAGCAGCTAAGATGGGAGGAAGAATAACTATTACTAAAATGACCGAGCATTTAAGGAGTATTAGTGTTAATAGTACTAAAGTAGATAATCTTGTAAATAGTTTAAAAAATAAAGCTAAATTTGATCTTAACGGAACAGGTCAATATAGCGTAGTTAAAGGTCATCACCCTTTAGCAAAAAGTGCTTTTAAAAGTGATAAATTTTACGATATACAAAAGGCTTTTAGTGTTTCAACAGAGAGTTTGGGAGGTCAATCAGTACATTATGCTATTACAGGGAATCAAAATAGATTATATTCTGCATTTGCTAAAACAGGGGAAGTTTTGACGATAGATAAAATGGCAAATATTGAAATCAAGGCAATGGTTGATGCAGGTATACCAGAAAATATTGCTACAGGATGGGTGATAAAAGCCTTGGAAGATTTAAAGGCTCAAGGTGTAAAAGTAATTTCACATGTTCCTTGGAATGGTATAAACTAATTTTAATTATATGAAAAAAAATAAGGAAATTTTAGATGAGTTTGGTAAGATATTCACAAATGAGGTATTTGATGATAATTTAAAATACTCTAAGCAAATATTAAATGGAACTACAAAATGGGGACAAGGAAGTGAATATATAAAAGCTTTTCAGAGTCTTGATAAAGAAAATAAGGAGGTTGTAGAGAAATTCTTTATTGAATATCTAAAGACTAATTTATTTAGCTTTCTATCAATATTTGAAAGTCATGAAGAGTTTAAGTTGTATTATGAAAAAGGTACTCAAAAAGTAAATTTAGTAGAAATTAGTGAAATGCTAAAAGCTGAGCCTATTATAGAGAATGGGTGGATAGAGCGTTTTAGTAAAGAATTAAAAAAATAGAAAAATTAAAAGGCAACTACTTTTTAAATAGTTGCCTTTTTTTATATTCTTATGATTATGAAAAATTACCTTCCTTTAAAACTAGGTTTTATAAACATATTGATAGTTTTATGTTTATGTATAATTCCTATTATTTTTAGTTTACAAGATAATATAGGCATACTGATACTCACAGGAATTTTATTTCTTACAGGTGTTGGTTTAAGTATCACCGGACTAGTTTTAGTCATAAAAAACAATAAACCTGTATCTAAATTTGTTGTATTGTTTAGTTTGCTGTTAAATTTACTACTACCTCTTATAATTGTTATTCTATTAGTGGCAAATCTTAAAGATTTTGAGAAGATGTTTCTCTAATTTGTTTGTTCAATTCTGAATACAAATACAGCTACTTTAGAACAAGTAAAAGAAGCAGCAAAAGAAATCTATAAAAATTATCCTGAAATTTTAAAAGCATTAGGAATATAATATTATGATAAAGCATTATTCAATATTTGCAAAGTGGCGTAAAAAAGACGTAGCGTTTTTGAATACTTTAAATTTAAATAGAGTTATTGAAGAGGGGTATTTTGGTTTCTCAATAGAAGAAGGTATTACCTATAACAAAATATTAAATCATTATTCAAAAAACGATACAGCTTTTAATAAAACTAAACCACCTGAATTTTCAATAAATTTAGGTTTGGTAACTTTTTCAAAAGAAGAGTTAGATAGATCTATGTATTATGCTATGTTTTCCATACCACCAAAAGAGGTTTCGTCTTCTAGGTTTCCTCAGCCTAATAAAAAAAGAGAATATGTTAAACAAGTTTTTGAAGGATTTTTATATAAATACGGGGAGTTTTATGGAGTTAACTGTAAAAAACAAATAGCTCCTTTCAAAATTAAAAAACCTAAATGGAAAAAAGAAGAAATATGTTTTAACTTAGGGTTAGAGTATGAATATACTTTATTTAAAAGAGATTTTTATCAAGAGGTATTAGCACCCCTTGGGATAGATTGTATGGAAGTTTTAGATTATAAAACAGGTGAGCCATTAGAAGATACAGTTCAATTAGTTGTACCTGTAGCAAAGAGCAAATTATTATTAGAAAATTCTGCTTATGATATATATTCTTTAGGAGAAACAAATGGGTTTAAACAATATGGATTACAAACGTTAGATTTTTTTCCTCCTTTTGAAAAAGAATTTAATTTTCAAATCTGCTATAGCCAAGAGTATTTTTATGGAGGTTTTCGAAAAATAATTATCTCTAAAGAGTTTTGCAATTTATTATTGAAACATAAAATAATAGAGTATGATACTAACCATTTGATACCTTTGAAATATGAATAGTAAAATAATAGTAGCTATATTAATATACTTTTTTGGAATATTCAAATCTTTTTCACAAGAAAAGAAGGTAGAAGATATTTTTCAAGAATGTATATATAATACATTACCTGATAAAGGAAAGAAATTAAAAAAATATAGTAAAGACTATGAAGCTTATTTAATATCTGTTAATCTTTTAAAAGACAGTACAGGTATAAGTTATAAGGAGTTACTGCAATTTTTAAAGAAACCTAAAAACGCAAATAAATTGAGACTTTTAAAATATAGTTATATAGATTCCTTACTCTCTTACGGAAAGGAAATGAAAGAACTATTTTCAAATAGTGAATGTTTAAAAGAAATAATATTGCGTGATGACTTTGATGTTTATATAAGAAAAGCAGAAAAAATTACTCCGAATATGGCTCATGATGTGGATAATTTTTTTGTGAATGTAGATAGTCTTTTTACAGAAAAAGACTTAGAATTACCTTATTATAAGCAAAAGTTTCTTGCCTTATTTAGTATCTATAATGAATTGTTTTCTTTAGATAGTGAATAATTAATTTATTAAAGAGAAAAACAAAGTAAAGTATTAAGAGCTACTGAAAAAGTAGCTCTTTTTTTAGCGGTCAGATTTAATCTAAATTTTTAAGCGTTTCTGAATGATTTTTTAAAATGATTAGCTCTTTGAAAAGTATTTTATTAATTTTAATCCAGTGAAAAAAGAAAAATTTATAAATTGTCTCTAACTGGAAAAATGATGATTTAAACAGGTTTTGTTATTCTAAAAGAAATTATATTTGTTAATTCCATAGGTTCAAAAGACGATAAAAGCCTGTTAAAATTTATTCTTATATTGTTTTACTTTCCCTTATTGCTTACCTGTGTTTTTGTAAATTTCTTGTTTTTAGTTCTTTATATGTTGTATGTTCCTATCCGCCGTAATTGCGGTTATACATCTTAAGTTAGCAATTGTTTAAATTTAGTAATAAAAACCAGAAAGAAAAAGCGTAGAGTAAGGTTATGATATACGTT
>NZ_JBOCUK010000018.1:0-71121 GCF_050606265.1 Tenacibaculum sp. TC6
TCTTTTTGAGTACGTTTTACATGTTTGTTTTTCATGACACTTAATTTTTAGTGTAACGCTATTTCAGGACGGGACAGTTTATTCATAAAAAAACCACCTGATATCAGGTGGTTTTCTTTTTATAATTAAGAATGTGTTTTTCTTATTTTACAAAGTTTATTTTACGCATACGTAAACTTTCAGGAGTTACTTCTAAATACTCATCGTCTTTAATGTATTCCATACATTCTTCTAATGACATATCAATTTTCGGAGCAATTTTAACCCCGTCATCAGAACCTGATGCACGTACGTTAGTTAACTTCTTACCTTTAATTAAGTTTACAGCTAAATCATCTTGTTTTGCATTTTCTCCAACAACCTGACCTTTATAGATTTCTTGGTTAGGATCAATAAAGAATTTACCTCTATCTTGTAAACGGTCAATCGCATAAGCTGTTGCTTTACCTGCTTCAGAAGAAATAATGGCTCCGTTTACAATATCAGAAAACTCTCCTTTATACGCATCATAACCACGTAAACGGTGGTTTATAATAGCTTCTCCTTGAGTTGCTGTTAATAGTTTATTACGTAAACCTATCAATCCTCTTGAAGGAATATCAAATTCTAAATGTTGTAAGTCTCCTTTTGGCTCCATTACTAATAAATCTCCCTTACGCATTGTTACCAAGTTAATGGCTTTACTAGCTAAATCTTCCGGAACATCTATTACTAAAGTTTCATAAGGCTCACATTTTACTCCGTCTATTTCTTTAAAAATTACTTGCGGACGCCCAACCTGTAATTCATAACCTTCACGACGCATAGTTTCAATTAATACAGATAAATGTAGTATTCCTCGCCCGAAAACGTTGAATTTATCTTCTGTATCGGTATCTTCTACTCTTAAAGCTAAGTTTTTCTCAGTTTCTTTATATAAACGGTCACGTAAATGACGAGATGTTACATATTTACCTTCTTTACCATAGAACGGAGAGTTATTAATGGTAAATAACATGCTCATTGTTGGCTTATCAACTTCTATTCTTGGTAATGCTTCTGGTGCTTCTAAATCTGCAATTGTATCTCCAATTTCAAAATCATCTAAACCGGTAACTGCACAAATATCTCCACTACGTACTTTTTCTGCTTCAGCTTTACCCATTCCTTCAAAGACGTGTAATTCTTTAATACGTACTTTTTTAGTCGTACCATCAGCTTTACAAAGCATATAATCTTTATTCTTTTCTAAATCGCCACGATAAACACGTCCGATAGCAATTCTTCCTTTAAATGAAGAATAATCTAATGAAGTAATTTGCATTTGTGGTGATCCTTCTCTATAAGGCGCCTCCGGAATGGTTTCTAAAACAGCATCTAATAAAGGAATAATGTCTGTTGTTGGTTGATTCCAATCAGTACTCATCCATCCATTCTTAGCTGAACCGTAAATAGTAGTAAAATCTAATTGTTCTTCATTGGCTTCTAAAGCAAACATTAAATCGAAAACTTTTTCATGTACTAAATCAGGGGTACAGTTTTCTTTATCTACTTTATTTACCACAACTATAGGAGTTAATCCTAATTCAATTGCTTTTCCTAATACAAAACGAGTTTGTGGCATTGGTCCTTCAAAAGCATCTACAAGTAGTAAAACACCGTCGGCCATTTTAAGTACACGCTCTACCTCACCTCCAAAGTCGGCGTGCCCAGGAGTATCGATAACATTAATTTTTACACCTTTGTAATTTACGGATACGTTTTTAGATAAAATGGTAATACCACGTTCACGTTCTAAATCGTTATTATCTAATAATAAATCTGTACGTTCTTTACGCTCATCTAAAATTTTAGCCTGATCTATAATTTTATCAACCAAGGTGGTTTTACCGTGGTCAACGTGTGCTATAATAGCGATGTTTCTAATTGACTGCATTTTGCTACATTAAATTTGGCGCAAAAGTAGTATATTATTATGTAATAAATTACAGATTTTGAATTATGAATAAAAAAAATCCTGTAACCCTTATAATCAACTAGAAAACAAAAGGTAAACTTACTCTTTTTCTTTATCTAATTCGCTATCATCTTCACGAAAAGCACTGGGAAGTATATCCGGAATTAATTTAATAAGAAGAGGTAAAAGTAAGGCTCCTCCCGGTAACATAAAAACAGTAAACGCAGGAATAGCCTTACAAATATCTAAGGTTTGATCTTTAACCTTCTTTTTTTCTTCATCAGTTAAAGAGGTGGTTAATGATTTTTTTATTAAAAAAATTAACTCCTTACTTTCTTGAAGTTCTTTAGCTAATCGTTTTTTATTTATTTGAATAGCTTCTTTTATTTCTTCAACGGTAGTCATTAAAGCTTACGACGTGCTTTTTCTACTTTTAACAGATTCAACTCTCTTGATGTTTGCCCAGCAACCGAAGTATTTTCTTCTGCTCTACGTATTAAGTAAGGCATTACGTCTCGTACAGGGCCAAACGGTACATATTTAGCTACATTATATCCTTCTTTAGCTAAATTAAAACTTATATGATCACTCATTCCATATAACTGTCCGAACCACATTCTTCTGTCATTAGCTTCTATATTATGTTTTTCAGCTAAATCCATTAGTAAATATGAACTATCTTCATTATGAGTTCCTGCAAAAATAGCCATGTTTTTATGCTCCATCATATAGGTGATAGCCTCATTATAGTTATCATCTGTGGCCTTTTTATTTGCACATATAGGAGATTCATAGCCTTTCTCTTCAGCTCTTGCTCTTTCTTTTTCCATATAAGCACCACGAACGACTTTCATTCCTATATGAAATCCTTTTTGGTGAGCTCTTTGATGTAACCCTCTCAAATAATCCATTCTATCATGGCGATACATTTGTAAGGTATTAAATATGATTGCTTTCTCTTTATTATAAGTCTCCATAAGTTCTTCTACTAAATCATCTGCAGCATCTTGCATCCAACTCTCTTCAGCATCAACTAATAAAGGAACATTTTTTTCTGCCGCCGCTCTACATACTTTATGAAAACGTTCAACTATTTTTTCCCATTCAACTTTTTCATTTGCTGTTAAATCTTCTCCTTCAGTTATTTTTTGATATATCGCAAAACGACCAAACCCTGTTGGTTTAAAAACGGCAAAAGGAATTGCTTTTTTTTCTGCTGCAAAATCAATTGTTTTTAAGGTCATTCGTAAAGCATCATCAAATTGAGCTTCATCTTCTTTTCCTTCAACAGAATAATCTAAAATACTATGAACATTACCTATTTCGTACATTTTTTCAATGTTTGGTAAACAATCATCTTCTGTTACACCTCCACAAAAATGGTCAAATACAGTCGCTCTAATTAAACCTTCTACAGGTAAATGTGCTTTTAAAGCAAAATTTGTTACCGCAGTACCTATACGAACCATAGGTTGGCTTTGAATCATTTTAAATAAAAAGTACGCTCTTTCTAATTCAGAGTCTGATTTTAATTTAAATGCTGTTTCTGTGTTGTCAAATAGTTTCATCAACCAAGTAATGTTATTATTAATTTGGGAAACAAATATAGGCGTCTGGTATGATATATTTCAATTTTTTCTATTTATTTTGCGGCTTCATTAAATAATAAAAAATGACATCTATACAAGCGGTAACCTACCCTATTCACTTCGAGGAAAAAGCATATGAAGAATTAGCTAAAACCATAGTTAACAACAACTATTCTTCTATTTTTATTTTAGTTGATGATAATACGTTAGAACACTGCTACCCTAGGTTTATGCAATTATTTGCTACTGATAAATCCATTGAAATAATTCAAATAAACCCCGGTGAAGTTTATAAAAATATTGAAACTTGTGTTGGTGTATGGAATGTTATGACAGAATTAGGAGCTGATAGAAAAAGTTTACTTATTACACTAGGTGGTGGAGTTATTACTGATTTAGGTGGTTTTGTTGCTTCTACTTTTAAACGTGGAATTGACTTTATTAATATTCCTACTACATTACTTAGCATGGTAGATGCTTCTGTCGGAGGGAAAACCGGAGTCGATTTAGGAGTTTTGAAGAATCAGATTGGAGTATTTGCTAATCCTGAAATGATTGTTATTGACCCGGAGTATTTACATACTGTTTCTGCTCGTGAAATCCGTTCGGGTACTGCTGAAATTATAAAATATGGAATGACTCATGATCTTAATCTGTTTAACCAGATTAAAGATAATCCTAGTCTTAATATTATTGATTTGATTCATCGTTCTATAGAAATTAAAAATGAAGTTGTTTTAGCTGACCCTAAAGAAAAAAATATTAGAAAAGTTTTAAACTGGGGCCATACTATTGGACATGGAGTTGAATCTTATTTCTTAGACAGCCCCCATAAAGATAACTTAACTCATGGTGAAGCTATTGCCATTGGTATGGTATGTGAAGCTTACTTGTCGAGCAAAGTTTTAGGTTTTCCGTTTGATCAAGTAACTGAAATTAAAAAGGCAATTATCACTATTTACGGAAAAGCTAATTTAGTTACAGAAGATTTTAATACTATTATTGATCTTATGAAGCATGATAAGAAAAATATAGGAGGCAACATTAATTTTGTTTTACTAAATAACTACGAAGATTTTAAAATTGATTGTAAAGTTCCTTTAGAGCTTATAAAAGAAAGTTTACAGTTTTATGCTAATTAATTAGCATAAAACTGTAAACTCTATATTGTTACATTATACAATTACAGTATAACACTTTTTATAAATGGATTCATACTGAGGTAAAATTGTATCTAACGAAAATAGCCTAGTATGTTCTTTTGCATTCATTTTAAATTCATTTAGTACGGCGTCACTCTTTAAAATGTGAACTGCGTTTTTTGCCATATCTTCAACATCCCCAACGTCACTTAAAAAACCGGTAACTCCATCTATATTAACTTCCGGTAATCCACCTGAATTAGTTGATATAACTGCTGTTCCTGCTGCCATTGCCTCTAAAGCTGCCAATCCGAAACTTTCTGTTTTTGAAGGAAGTAAAAACACATCCGTATAACACAATATTTTTGCTACTTCATTGCTATTTCCCATAAATAAGACTTTGTCTTCTAACTTTAATTCTTTAACCAAGTTTTCGGCCTTTAAACGTTCGGGGCCGTCACCCACCATTAATAACTTAGACGGTATTTTTTTTTGAACTTTATGGAAAATTTTTATGACATCATCTGTTCTTTTTACAGGTCTAAAGTTACTTATATGTGTCAAAATACGCTCATGCTCCTGCGCCAAAGCACTTCTCTTACATTCGTCATTTTGTGCTTTAGCATATTTTTGACCATCAATAAAATTATAAACTACTTTAATATCTTTTTCAATATTGAATAATCTTAATGTATCATCCTTCAAACTTTGTGATACGGCTGTAACTTCATCTGATTTATTAATACTAAACTCTACTGCTGTTTTATAAGTTGGATGGCTTCCTACCAAAGTAATATCTGTTCCGTGTAAGGTTGTAACCACTTTAACATTAATTCCTTTATCTAACAACATTTTTTTAGCCATATAAGCTGCATAGGCATGTGGAATTGCATAATGTACATGTAATACTTCCAGTTGGTATTTTTGTACTATTTCTACCATTTTACTTGATAATGCCAGTTCGTAAGGTTGATATTCAAATAAAGGGTATTCTTCTAAAACTACTTCATGAAAATGTAATCTGTGAGAAATAAAATCCAATCTTACCGGTTGATTGTATGTTATGAAATGTACCTCATGTCCTTTATCTGCCAGAGCCATTCCTAATTCAGTTGCTACTACACCACTACCTCCAAACGTAGGGTAACACACAATACCTATTTTCATATTTTCAAGGTTATTTTAATAAGGGTTTATGACGTAAATTTACGTTTATTTCTAAAAAAAATCACAAAAAAACGCCATTGGTATTAGCAATGGCGTTGTCTATTTTTTATTTTAAACATTTAGTAATCTCCTAATGTTTCCGGGTTTTGCGCTAAAGCTGCCTCTAATTGTTCATCATTAGGTGCTTTACCATGCCAAGCATGTGTATGCATCATAAAATCTACTCCATTACCCATTTCAGTATATAATAATACACATACAGGTTTTCCTTTTCCGGTACGAGATTTTGCTTCAGCCATTCCTTCTAAAATAGCTTCTACATTATTTCCTTTTTGTATTTCAACTACATCCCATCCAAAAGCCTCAAATTTAGCTTTTAAACTTCCCATAGCTAATACTTCATCTGTAGTACCGTCAATTTGCTTTTCATTAACATCTACAGTTGAAATTAAGTTATCAACTTTTTTAGCTGCTGCATACATAGCAGCTTCCCATATTTGACCTTCTTGTAACTCTCCGTCACCATGTAATGAATATACTGTTTTAGTATCTCCATTTAACTTTTTAGCTTCAGCTGCTCCTATAGCCACACTCATTCCTTGTCCTAAAGACCCAGAAGCAATACGAATACCCGGTAAATGCTCATGTGTTGTTGGATGTCCTTGTAAACGAGTATTTAACTTTCTAAATGTTGCTAATTCAGCAACAGGAAAGAAACCACTACGAGCTAAAACGCTATAATATACTGGTGATATATGTCCGTTAGACAAGAAAAATAAATCTTCATTTTTCCCATCCATAGAAAAATCAGTAGCGTAATCCATGATTTCTTGGTACAAGCATGTAAAAAACTCAGCACATCCTAATGAACCACCCGGGTGACCTGAATCTACAGCATGAACCATACGAACAATATCTCTGCGAACTTGTTGCGTAAAATCTTGAAGTTGTTGTGTTGTTGGCATTCTTGTTTAGTTTTATAGCGACAAATGTAATTGTTTAAAAAAGAATGAGCAATTACTTTTTTTATTTCTTATAAAAACAAAAGGGTTCATTTGTTTACACTTTCTTTTTCGTTTAATTTTCCCGTTGTAACTATATAATGAGTTGAACCCTTTTTACGTGCCTCAAAGAACCTAATTATTAAAAGTGTACGCAAAACCTTATAGTCGATTTTCATGAAAATCGACTACTAAAAACTGAAGTAAATCTATAAATCAAGCACATAACTATTCCAGTTTTTAATCGAAAAAAACGTAGCTTTGAAAAAAATAATTGTTTTATGCTTGTTTATAAAAAGGTACTACTTATACTTAGTTTATTTTTTTCTCTAAACTCCATTATAAATGCACAAGATAAGTTCAATATTCCCGACTCTTTAACTCTAAAAAGTTTTCATGAGCTTGACAGCCTTTTTTATGCTTGTAAACCGGATACTCTTAAATGTATAGTTTATTCAAAGGCTGAATACTTTAAAGCATTAAAAGAAAAAGATACTATGGAGATGCTTAACGGTAAATATAAATTAGCCGATATAAAGAATAATGATTCTATCTATCTAAGATTTTGTGATTCATTAATTGAAGTTTGTAAAAAGAAACCTTCAAAAAATTTTCCTGCTGCAATTTATTTAAGAAAAGCTCGGTTTTTCTTTCAAAAAAGGATAAACAGCCTAGCTTTAAACGAACTTGTCGAGGCTAAAAAATACATTAATATTAAAAATAATGATAGTATAAATGCTATTCGTCTTTTTCTAACTGGGCTAATTAAATCTTCTGTAGGAAAAAAAAGGGAAGCTCTTAAGTACTATAAAAATTGTTATACACTTGTAGATAAAAACAACCTTTTCTATGCTAATGATGATTTCTTGTCCTTACTAGGAAATATTTCTTTAATTTATACTAAACTAGACAACTTAGACTCCGCTAGTTATTATAATAAAAAAAACACAACAATTTATAAGAATTTAAAAGACACTACTTTTTTATCCTTTAATAAATATATTAATGGTGTAATTCAATATAAAAAAGGTAATTATAAAGATGCTGCTACAAGTTTCATTAGTTCTATCAAAGGGTATAAAGATGATGAAAACATCTATGGATTAACAAAAATTTATGCTTATATTGGAGAAACTTTTGAATATTTAAGAGATATACAAAACTCTCTCAAGTATCATCTTAAAACTGACTCAATTTATGATAAACATTCAATAAAGCATCCATTTGTTAAAAAAAGTTTTATTTTTTTAATTAATTATTATGAAAATAAGAATAACACTTATAAACAATTAGAATACATCAACAAACTTCTAGAAATTAAAGAGTTTGAACTTACAGAAAAAAACAAAATTCAAGAAACGTTTACTAATGAGTTTGATATTCCTAATTTATTAGCTGAACGTAAACGAATAGTTGAAGCATTAGAAACTAAATCAAAAAGAAACCAATTTATTTACGTAATATTACTTTTAACTTTTTTAGGCATTATTGGATATCAAATTAGAAAAAAAAGAGACTATAAAAAACGTTTCTTAACACTAATTAATCAAGAGAACTTTAAAAGTAATTTGCCCGTTATTAATAAAAGCACTGAGAATTCAAAAAGTCAAACTTTAATTTCTGATGAAATAGCCCAGCCTATCTTGCAACGTTTAGCTGCTTTTGAACAAAATGAGATTTTTTTAGATAGTGCTATCAATCTTCAAACGTTAGCTTCTGAACTAAATACCAATGCTAATTATTTATCTAAAGTAATTAATCAATACAAAAACAGTTCTTTTTCAAATTATATGAATAAACTCAGAATTGAGTACGCTGTTCATCGACTGAAAAAAGATCCTTTATGGAGAAAATATACAATTAAAGCAATTGCAAATGAGGTAGGCTTTAAAAATGCAGAGTCATTTTCAAAAGCTTTTTATAAGTATACGGAGCTTAGACCCTCATATTTTATTAAAGAATTGGATAAGGTTGATATCAATTAGGTTTTTTGTTTTTTCTTTTTAGCGGCCGGAAATAATACATTATTAAGAATCAATCGATAACCCGGTGATGTTGGATGCAAATCCAACTCTGTTTTCGGGTCGCCCACTCTATGTTGATAATCTTCCGGATCATGCCCTCCGTAAAACGTAAACATTCCTTTACCTTTTACTCCGTGTATATAACGGGCTTCACCGTTCATTTTACTATCTCCCAATATCATAACAGTAGATTTTATAGTTGATCGGTCAAAAGAAGTGGTTTGCCCCATAAATCCCTTTACTAATTGGGTATGATTTTGAGTTAACATCGTAGGTACTTGATCCCATTTAGCAGAAAACTCTTTAAGCGTAAAATAATCGGTTTCTTTATTAATTCTTCTCTTTGTTGTCATATCAATAGAAGAGAATTCATAGGTAGTTGGATTACGAACCAACTCAAAATCTTTAAAAGCAAAAGTTTTAGTAAAATCTATTTTTGATTGATAATTAGGTTCCGACGGATCTCCATCAAACATGCTTTCACAAATATCTACTCCATCTGCCGCCAATGCTATATCAAAACTATCAGTTGCAGAACACATGGCAAACATAAAACCTCCGCCTACTACATAATTTCTTATTTTTTTTGCTACTTCTCCTTTTTCAACCGATACTTTCGTATACCCTAATTTTGATGCTAATGCCTCGGCTTCCTTTTTTTGCTGAATATACCAAGGCGCCGTACGATACGCTCCATAAAAACGCCCATATTGCCCTGTAAAATCTTCATGATGTAAATGAAGCCATTCGTACAGTAATAATTTATCATTCAATACTTCTTCATCATATATCACATCAAACGGAATTTCAGCATACGTTAATACCATGGTTACAGCATCATCCCAAGGCATTTTATCTTTAGGAGAATATACGGCTATTTTGGGTGCTTTTTCTAACAGTACTGCTTCTTGGTTTTTTGAAGGTGAAGAGATTCCTTCTAAAATAATTTGTGATTTTGCATCAGAAACAATTTGATAGGAAACCCCTCTTATTTTACACTCTCTTTCAACATCCTCATTATTTTCAATTAAAAATGCTCCTCCGTCATAATTCAGCAACCATTTTGCTTTTAATCCATTTTGTAGCGCATAATAAACAATACCATACGCTTTTAAATGATTCTTTTGGTTATCATGACTCATAGGCAAGTATATAAAAGTAGCCCAAAGTGAGTTAGAGAATACTAAAAACAGTAGTGTATAAATTATTTTTTTCATGGTAAAAACTAAAATACACAATTATACTGGTATAATTGTGTATTTATATCTTTTTAAGAGTTATTTAGTTTTTAAAAAGGTACATCATCCATTCCCATATCATCTGCCGGACCGAAAGCATCTTCCGGTGAAGCAAAATTATTGGATGCTATTTCATCATTAAATCCGGAATTCATACTTGATTGAAACTCGCTACTGAATCCTTCTTCCAAATCTGAGAATTTGGCTAAATGTCCTGTAAATTTTAAACGAATATTATCCAATCCACCGTTACGGTGTTTTGCTACAATAAATTCTCCTTGTCCTTCACATGGTGAATGATCATCGTCATCCCATTCTGTCATACCATAATATTCCGGTCTAAAGATAAACGATACAATATCGGCATCTTGCTCAATAGCTCCGGATTCACGAAGATCAGATAATAAAGGACGTTTACTTCCTCCACGGGTTTCTACCGAACGTGATAACTGTGATAATGCTATTACCGGAACATTTAATTCTTTTGCTAAAGCTTTTAAGTTACGTGAAATAGTAGAAATTTCTTGTTCACGGTTTCCTCCTCCTGCTCCTCCGGCTGTCATTAACTGTAAGTAATCTATAATTAATATTCTTACATTATGCTGAGAAACTAAACGGCGGGCTTTGGCTCTTAAATCGAAAATTGATAATGCCGGAGTATCATCTATAAAAATAGGAGCATCAGACAGTTTTTTAACCTTTACGTTTAACTGCTCCCATTCGTGTGGTTCTAAATTTCCTTTACGTAATTTTTCAGAAGTTAACCCTGTTTCCGAAGAAATCATACGTGTTATTAACTGTACAGAAGACATCTCTAGAGAGAAAACAGCCACTGCATGGTTAAATTCAATAGCCATATTTTTTGCCATCGAAATTACAAACGCTGTTTTACCCATACCCGGACGAGCTGCAATAATAATTAAATCGGTAGGTTGCCATCCGGAAGTTAATGCATCTAGCTTTGTAAATCCTGTTGCTAACCCACTCATTCCTTCTTTAGTAGAAATTTCCTGGATTTTATTAATCGACTGCTGTACTAATGAGTCTGCTCTTTCCGCTCCTTTTTTTAGGTTTCCTTGAGTTACTTCAAATAACTTGCTTTCCGCATCATCTAATAAATCAAATACATCAGCAGTTTCATCGTATGAATTTTCTATTATTTCAGATGAAATAGTAATTAATTTTCTTTTGATGAACTTCTCAAGTATAATTCTTGAATGAAACTCTATATGAGCAGAAGATGCTACTTTTTGGGTTAAACTTATCAGATAAAAATCACCTCCAACTAATTCCAGTTTTGCACTTTTTCTTAATTGGTTGGATACGGATAATAAATCTATAGGTTCTGAATTTTGGAATAGTGTATAAATAGCCTCATAAATTTCTTGATGACGCTTATCATAAAATGCCTCAGGGTGTAAAATATCAATTACCGTATCTATCCCTTTTTTATCAATCATCATAGCTCCCAACACTGCTTCTTCTAAGTCTAAAGCTTGTGGTGGCAACTTTCCTTTCTCTAAATTAATAATACGTGATTTATCTATTTTTGTACCTCTAACTGATTGCATTCTTTCCATAGTGGCAAATGTAATTTTTTAAGATGATATTTATAAAACTCCCTCCAATTTTCTTTTTACACATTTTTTGTAAACAAAACTGTTATTAACTTGTTGATAACGTTATATCTTTCTTATTTTTGATGGCCATGAAGCACTCTAAAAGAACTATTTTTCTTGTTATTTTATTGCCTATTCAATACTTATTAGTGCAATTTTTAAGCCAAAAACCTCAATGGATTGAGCGTTATTACAGTAATGGTATTTTTCCTGTTATTTCAAAAATAGTAAGATTCCTTTTGGGATGGATTCCGTTTTCTTTTGGTGATGTTCTAGGTTTTATTTTAATTTTTATAGGCCTCAAAAAGTTATATACACTATGTGTTACTAAATTTAAACATTTTGGATACACAATACTTCATTTTACAGCTTTTTTATCGGTGCTATTTTTTAGTTTCTATGCTTTTTGGGGATTCAATTATTTCAGAGAGCCTTTGGCTAAAAATTTAGGGTTGCAACAATCTGAATACACAACTGAGCAACTCTATACCACTACGCAAAAAATTGTATTGCTTTTAAATGAAAGTCATCTAAACATTACTAAAAATGATACTTTAGAAGTTCAGGTTCCGTATTCTTCCGGTGATATATATAAAATGGCACCTGAAGGTTTTAAGGAGTTAGCCAAAATTTACCCGCAATTAAGTTATACTATTCCTTCTATCAAAAGCTCTATAGTAAGTGTAGTACAATCATACAACGGAACGTCAGGGTATTTAAATCCTATCACCGGAGAAGCTCAAGTTAACTATCAAATTCCCAAAACAGGATATCCAACTACAACTTGCCATGAAATGGCTCATCAAATTGGTTGGGCTGCGGAAAATGATGCTAATTTTGTAGGTTTTTTAGCTTCTATTTATAATAAGGATCGGTATTTTAAATATGCGGGGTATCGTATGGCTTTTCAATATTGTATTAATGAACTTCAAAAACGTGATAAACAACTAGCCTCTGAGCTTAAAAAGAGTGTGCATAAAGGTGTTTTTAAAGATTATAAAAGCAGCTATTTGCATTGGAAACAATATGACAACCCTATAGAACCTTATTTTAAAAAAGGGTATAACTCTTATTTAAAAGCAAACAATCAAGTTAATGGTATTAACTCTTACAGTTATGTAGTAGATTTGCTTATTGCTTATTTTAAAAATTAATAATTTCTATTTTTATGAAATACAGTCTCTATTTCTTAGTATTATTTGTAATAACTGCCTGTGGTTCTTCGGAATTAAAAAGTGACTTTAATTGCTCAAATGCTTCCTATTCTAACCTTTCCAAAACAGAAGATGTACGTAATTTATTTTCTGTACAATTACCTAAAAATTGGAAGGTTAATTTATATTATGATAATGGTCAAACTTCAATTTATGCAGCAGATACTACACTAAACCTCACTAAAACGACTCTTTTTGACGCTTCTTATATTCATGCTCCTGTGTTTTTTGACGCTACTTTTAAACAAAAAATTAACGCTGATAATACTCAAATGGGGCTTGAAGAAGTTAAATCAAAAGACATAAAGCATTTAGACAAAACGTCCTTTTATAGCCTCGCTAAAGGAAAAAAAGGAAAATACACCTACCATATTCTTAATGTTTTTACCAAAGTAAACAGTGATAATTTTTTACATGTAAAGACAGAAATTTATGGAGATTCTCTAGTAAACGAACGTATTTGTAAAGCTATTAATTTACTTGATAAAATTGAAGTTAAATAATTATTGACTTAGTACTATTCAATTTACCTTTATATTGATTTTAAAATTCATTTGGTATCCCTATTTTTGGGCTTTAAAATAAAAAACATGGACAAACAACATATAATTAATCGTTTCATAAAATATGTAACCATAGATACAGAGAGTGATCCTAACAATCCGGCTTTTCCGAGTACTGAAAAACAATGGGATTTAGCTAAGGTTCTTGAAAAAGAATTAAAAGAGATTGGTATGGTAGATGTTGAATTAGATGAAAACTGCTACCTAATGGCTACTTTGCCTAGTAATTTAGATTACGAGGTTCCTACCATTGGTTTTGTGGCACATATAGATACAAGTCCAGACTTTACCGGTGCTAATGTGAAGCCACAAATTCATGAAAATTATGATGGTGGCGATATTCTTTTAAATGCTACTGAAAATATTGTTTTGTCTCCTAGTTATTTTGAAGATTTACTACAATATAAAGGGCAAACACTTATTACAACTGACGGAACTACCTTATTAGGTGCCGATGATAAGGCCGGAGTTACTGAAATAGTTTCTGCCATGGAATATTTAATTCAACACCCGGAAATTAAGCATGGAAAAATTCGTATTTGCTTTACTCCTGATGAAGAAGTTGGTAAAGGTGCTCATCTTTTTGATGTTGAAAAGTTTGGTGCTGAATGGGCTTATACTATGGATGGAAGTCAAATTGGAGAGTTAGAATATGAAAACTTTAATGCGGCCGGTGCTAAAGTTACTATTACCGGTAAAATTGTTCACCCAGGATACGCTAAAGGTAAAATGATTAACTCTATGACGATTGCCAGTGAGTTTATTAATGCTTTACCGGAAGATGAAGTACCTGAAAAAACTACCGGATATGAAGGTTTCTTCCATTTACATCACATGGAAGGTAAAGTTGAACAAACTACCTTACATTATATCATCAGAGATCATGATATGAATCAATTTAACAACCGTAAACAGGCTATGTTAGATTTAGCTGAAGTTCTTAATGCTAAACGCGGTCAAAAATTGATTTCTGTAGAAATTAAAGATCAATACTTTAATATGAAAGAAAAGGTAACTCCTGTAATGCATATTGTTGATATTGCTGAAGAGGTAATGAAAGACATGGGAATTACGCCTATTATAAAACCTATAAGAGGAGGTACAGATGGTTCTCAATTGTCTTATAAAGGATTACCTTGTCCTAATATTTTTGCCGGTGGACATAATTTCCACGGACGTTATGAGTATGTACCTGCAGAAAGCATTGTAAAAGCTAGTGAAGTTATTATAGGTATTGCACAAAAAGTAGCGAAAAAATTTGCATAACCTTTTTTAGAGAAGTACAAAATAAATAGCCTGAGATAATTCTCAGGCTATTTTATTCTTATATAGTTTACATCTCTTTTTTATGCAACAAATTGAGGTATAAAAAACATGCTTACCTTTTGAATAAAAGATGAAGACGTTTTAACAAAAACCCCTTGATGTTTTACACAAAACGTCAAGGGGTTTTACAACAAAGTATTAAATAGAATATTTTCTAAAAAATATATCGTAGTCCAATTTGCATTTGCCAACGAGATAATAAGCTACTATCTGCGTTAAATGTTTCTTTTAAATTAGGATTGAAACTATAAATTGGTTCTTGTGTATAATCTCCTCCCGGAAACGATACTCCAACCGGTTGTACATTATTAGGTTGTTGTACTACTCCCCAATTAGAGTTTATTAAGTTTCCTACATTTAAAATATCAACACTTAATTGAATGGTATTTTGTTTTTCTTTAGATACGTTAAAATTAAAGTCTTGTAATAATTTCATATCCCATCTACCTCTCCAAGGAGCTAAAGCACCATATCTTTCAACATATTGTCCTCTTCTTGAATTTAAGTATTCATCTTGTTGTATATAGTTTTCAAAAGCTTCAGCTTGCCCTGCTCCGCTAAATTGCATTTGACTCAATTCAGAAGGTGTAGGTATGTATAAAAGATCATTAACCATAGAACCATCGTTATTTATATCACCCCCATACGTATAATTAAATCTTCCTCCTTTAGCATATTCAAAAAAGGTAGAAATTGTAGTAGCAAATTTATTGCCTCCGTAGGTAAACTTTTTAGAAGCTACCCCAATAATCCTATGAGTATCTCCATATTTAGAATACGTTAATACATCATTATTGGCATTGCCTACTACCGGGTTGAAAGCAAAAGCATCTCCTGTAATTTCAGCTTCAATTGAATTTACATCTTTTGAATTTAAATAACTATACGCTATGTTAGCATACAATCCGTTTTTAAACGATTTTTCTACTTTAAATGAAGCGTTAAAAACTCTTCCTTTATCCGAATTGGTAAATACATAGGCATTATTTCCTTTATTGGTATAATATAATCTGTTATCAACTCCTGTTAATCGTTCTGTTGGGTTTCTTAGTCCCCAGTTTTGTACGTGTGCTCCATTAATGTCTTTAGTATATGCAAAATCTGCTGTTAATACTAATCCATCTTCAAAACGATAATCTGCACCTAGATTTGATCTCCATACTTGTGGAAATTTAAAATCCGGATCAACAATTTGGAAAAAACCATCATCGGCTCCACTTACTTGGTTTCCTAACCATACAAAAGGTAAACGTCCGGTAAACACTCCTGTACCTCCTCGTACCTGAAGTTTGTTTTCACCGTTTACATTCCAGTTAAAGCCTAACCTCGGTGAAATTAACCACTGGTTTGTAGGCATTTTAGTAGAGTTTAATGTTACTTCCTGATTAGTATTTGGGTTGTAATATACTACTGAGTTATCTCTGGTTGCTCCGTTATCTGTATCAATATATTTTTGTACTAATCTTGAAGTATCAAAATACAAAGGTTTATCAAAACGTACTCCATACGTTAATTTCAAATTATCATTAACTTCCCACTCATCTTGTACATAAAAAGCTAACTGCCCAACATTTAATTCTGCTAATTTCCAACCTCCGTCATTACCTACTCCATTTTTGTTAAACGTATTATATGCATTTGTGGTTGCTTGTAAATATTGATCTACCAAACCTCCCGGTTGCGCATTTGATAAGAAAGTTGCTACATCCGGGTATGGACTAAACAATCCGTAATAAGGAAAAATTCCAAAATTAAATGATTCGTAGTTTACAAGGTTGAAAGAGTTTTCAAACATAAATTTTTCGAAAGAGAATCCTACCGTAAAAGTATGGTCTCCTTGATAAAAGTTCATATTATTCGTTAATTGAAATACTCTTTGATCTAATAAATTATTGATTGAAAAGGGTTCATGACCGGCAATAATATGGTTACTTCCATTACCATCTTGAATGGTAATTACGGGAGCCGGTGCAGATAACGGATTTCTGAAATCGTCAAAATACGTGTAGCCTATTTGTAATTTATTGGTGGTAGTTTCATTAAAAGTTGAGTTAACTTCTAGTAAAAAAGAATCTATATTGTTATTTATTTCATACCCTGAGTTTTCAAACTGCAAAATATTGGCACTTGGTCCTCTTAACCCTAATGCAGTTGGGTGTGCCGGTTTTTCTTTTGAAGCTCTTAAAAAGTTATAAATTAATGCTAACCTGTGTTTAGAATTTAAGTTCCAGTCTAACTTAAATATTCCTTTTGTTGAGCCTGATTGGTAAGTAAAATCTTTATAAGCTCCTGTATTGTATCCAAGGTTTCTTAATGCTGTACTTACGGCTATCATGTCAGACTCTAACACAGAAGATTCATTAACTGCTAAAGTTCCATCGTTATTATTAGGGATCCAACCATTAGTCCCTAAATCTTCTCTATCATCTTTTTCAAAATTGGCAAAGAAGAAAAGTTTATCTTTTACTATAGGTCCTCCAATACTAACCCCATATTGGCTTTGTGATAATTTAGGCTTAACTACATTTTCACCTTGAATTTTTCCTCCGGTTAAATCCTGGTTTCTAAAAAAACCATAAACAGTTCCTTTAAACTCATTAGTACCACTTTTGGTAACTGCATCTACAGAAGCCCCTGTAAAACCAGATAATGTTACATCATACGGTGCTGTTGATACCGAAATCTGCTCAATAGCATCTAAAGATATAGGTTGAGAATCTGTTTGTCCTCCCGGTGTTGCAGCATCTAATCCAAAAGGGTTATTAAAAATAGAACCGTCTAATGAGAAATTGTTAAACTGATCATTTTTTCCTCCAAAAGAACCGTTACTTGCTGTTGGTTCTAATCTTGTAAAATCGGCAGCAGAACGAGAAATGGTTGGCAATGTTTTTAATTGTACTGAACTTACACTTGTTTGTGCTCCGGTTCTGTCACTGTTAAACGTTTTGTTTCTTGAGCTAGAAATGACAACCTCGGTTAACTCTTCTCCTTCTTCTGATAGTTTTCCATCTATTTCGGTAGTTTTTCCTAAAGTAAGGTATATATTATCAACTTCATAAGTTGTAAACCCTATATAACTAAACGTTACTTTATAAGGCCCTCCTACACGTAAGTTAGGAATTGTATACCTACCATTTTCTTGAGATATTGCTCCGGATAATGTTCCTGTTGGCACGTGCAGTACAGCAATGTTAGCACCAAACAAAGGCTCACCGGAACCATCGGTAACGATTCCTTTTATCTTAGAAGTGGTTACTTGGGAAAAAACAGTTATGCATCCAAAAAGAAAAAAAACTGTCAATAATTTTTTCATGTTTTTAGTTTTATGATTATTAACTCAAAATTAACTAAAATTTGGTAACCTTTTATTAACATTTTTTTTGCAAATACTACACAAACTAAAAATAACCAGCAATTTATATTCTTAAAAAGCCTAATTCTATACTTTTATCTGTTAACCGTATAGAATTAGGCTTTTTCTTAATTGATATCAAAACGTACTCCCAGAGATAAGTTTCTTGTTGTTGTGTTTTGAAATAAAGGATTCAAATCATATTTCACATACAATCCGTATTCTTGATATGCAAAATAGGCGCTTAATCCATAATTAATGGTATTCATTGTAAAATCTCCTTTTTGCACTTCTTCTACACGTATTGCTTCTGCATTTTCAAACTCTAAGTATTGTCTTGTTCCTAATTTAAAACCTACAAAACCTCCTACTCCAAATCGAATGCCTTCATTGGTTCTATCAACAACCGTATCATCTGAAAGTTTACTATTTTTTGAAAAATCAAATTCAAGATGCATAGGAAACGTCATTTGAACATGTCTTAATCTACTTTCTGACAATGAACTTGGATGTTTTTCTAAAAGAATATTGTTAGCATTTACAACATGATATTGATTGCTTTTTGGACGTAAGTTATTCCATAAAAATGATACTCCGTATTTAAAATATGTTACAGAAGGTTCTTTACTGAATCGTGTTTTAAAACTAAAACCTAATTCGTAGAAATGAGATTGCCAAAACTTATAATTTGAATTGTTAAGTGAATTAATGCTATGATCTTCTAATACATTATTTACACCCATAGCAAAAATAAATTGCGTAGTGGTTCTTTTATTATACCTCTTTTTTCTGTTTCTTCTTTTATCTGATTCAAAAATGATAAAATCTTTATCAAAAAAGCGTACAGAAAAAGCATTATCATCATCTGCACTTGCTATTCTTCCATCTACTTTATCCTGAACCAATTGTTGTAAATTGTATTCTTGAACCCCAACTTTTAATTCAATTTGTTTAGCATGATAGTTTGCAGCTGCTGTTTTTAACTCTTTTGCTTCTTCTTTAGTAATCAGATTGTTTTTTAATTTTTGATTAATTTCTTCAACTTTTATTTTAAGCGAATCTTTTTGTTGTTTTGTAATTCGATCTATTTTTCTTGAGATTTTATTTACTTCATTTTCAAAGGTTTTTTCTTGTGAAAATACAATAGATGTGGTTAACAACACTAATATTAGTATTATTCGTATCATAGTTAATTAGATTTTTTAATTAGTAAAATTTAAGCTTAGTACCGGTATGTTTTTAGTTATTTCTGTCTGCTACAGCAATAGCGATATCTGAAATTTTTGATTTTAATTTTTGCATAAAGTTTCCTTTAAACTGATTGTCTAGTATATCTTGTTCTACTTCTGCTAAAATTGTTTCTGGATTAATTTTCAGATTTGCTTTTTGTAGTTCTTTTTGAATAGAATCAATTACAGATTTTCTTTCAATTTTATGTTGCGCGTAATATTGTTTAACTTCATCTGGTGTGTGCGTAATTGCATATAATAAATCAGCTCCGTTAACTTTTACTCTACTGACAACTTTTTCTTTTTTATTTTCATATTTTTTTATTGTGTTTATCTCTTTTCTTTCAGTATTCTCTAATTCTAAATGTAAAATTTCTTGATTCTCTATTGTAGCAATAACCTTTTCTGTATCAATAATTCTATTATTAGTTAAATGCTTTTTATCATTTTTTTCCTGAGTTATTATTTCTTCATTCTTAATTATAATTTCTGTTGCTTCAAAAGCATAATCAACTTTTTGTAACCCTCTACTCTGTGCTTCAACAGGCATTACCATTTTTTCTTTATTAAAATAACTAAGACCAACACCTAAAAGAACCACAACACTGGCTACATAATACCAATAGCGTTTTCTTGTATTTTTCTTCTCTACTTCTTGTTCATCTAACTTTACGGCTAGTCTTTCCCAAGCAGATTCAGAAGGTTGTATACTTCTATTATTAAATTTTTCTTGAATTATTTTATCAATCTTATCTTCCTTCATTTTCAATCGTATTCATTTTAACGTAATGTGTTTGCAACCATTTTCTGGCTTTAGACAACTGGCTTTTTGAGGTACTCTCTGTAATATTTAATTTTTTAGCTATTTCTGAATGCTTGTAGCCTTCGATTGCATATAAATTAAAAACCAGTTTATATCCTTCCGGAAGTTTATCTATAAGTTTCTGAATATCCTTTACACTTGTGTTTTCTAAACTTTCGGTAGCTTCTTCATTAAATACATATTCTTCATCTGTGTATTCAAAAATGTTTTTCTTTTTCAAATAGGTTAAGCAAGTATTAACCATTATTTTTCGTATCCACCCCTCAAAACTTCCTTCATTCTTAAACTTTTGAATATGAGTAAAAACTTTTAAAAATCCTGAAAGCATCATTTCTTCTGCGTGGTAGTCATCTTTTACATATTGCCTACACACTCCCAGCATTTTTGGAGCATATAAATCAAAGATTAGCTTTTGCGCTTCTCTATCTTGTTTACATGCCTTTTGAATGGCTGATGCTACTTTTGAAGTATGTAATGGAATTACTTTCAAGTTGGTTCTTTATAATTTTCTTTCAAATATAAAGACGACTTAACAATAAAAAAGGTTGCCTGAGAAAATAAAAACTCCCCAATAAAAATATCATTGGAGAGCTCTCACTAAAATTAGAATGATAAATACGGGGGGATCACTAATTTTTTTTATTCAATCCAAATATACATATACATTCTAAAAAAAAAACAGGAAAAACCCTATATATGAGTATTTTACATCTTTAAACTCCTAGTTTCACTTGTTATCTATAACCTACATAAATAGTAAATTCATAACAAAAATTACTTTTACTGCTTTTTCTTAAAAAATATAACGTTTTACATTTTTGAATTGTATTATTTTTATTCTTCTTTCCGTCTTCAATTTTATTATTCGATATTTGTCTTTTTTAAAGCATACTAATGAATTTTATCAGCTATATAATTTCTTATCCGTTTATATGGTTATTCTCTCGCTTACCTATGAGAGTTTTATATGTTATTTCGGATATTCTTTATTTTTTAATTTTTTATGTTATTGGCTATCGAAAAAAAGTAGTGGCTTCTAACTTAAAAATTGCCTTTCCTACTAAAAGTGAAGAGGAAGTAACTAAGTTATCAAAACAGTTCTACCATCATTTTATAGACCTTATTTTAGAAAGCATAAAGAGTATTTCTATCAGTAAAAAAGAAATTTCTAAAAGATATGTTTTTAAAAATCCGGAAGTAATTAACGATTTAGCAAAACAAGGAAAAGGTATTATGCTTGTGGGAGCTCATCAGGCAAATTGGGAATGGTTTTTAAGCTCTCCTTTAGTTCTCGACACTACTGTATATGCTACGTATTCTCAACTTTCCAATCCTTATTTTAATAAGATTTTAAAACAAACTCGAAGTAAATTTGGAACCGTTTGTATTAAAACAACTGAAACGATAAAGGTTATGCACAAAAACTTCTTAAATAACTCTTCCGGTTTACATTTATTATTAAGTGATCAATCTCCCATGGTTCATAAAACACTTTATTGGAAAGATTTTTTCGAGGTAAATGTTCCTATTCATACGGGTGCAGAGGTTTTAGCTAAACGTTTTGACTATGCTGTAGCTTATTACGCTGTTAAAAAAATTAAAAGAGGGTATTATGAAGCTGAATTTAAATTGATAACAGATACTCCGAAAGCATATGAAAACTTTGAAATTACCAGTATATATTTAGCTATGGTTGAGCAGGAAATTAAAGAGCAGCCTAGTTATTATTTATGGACTCATAAACGTTTTAAGCATAAAGATAAATATGAGGAATGGTTGCTTTTGAAGAAAAATAAAAAATAAAAAAAATCCAAGTTCATGAACTTGGATTTTTTTTATTTTAACTCAACAATGTTAGAATTTGTATGATAATCCTATTATTATTTGATTTACACGAGTATCGAAATTAACATCCCCTCCGATATTATTGTTTACAAATTTTGTTTCTGTATCAGACAATGCTCTTTCCCAACGAATGTCTAATCCTAATTTTCCTATATCAACACCAGCTCCAAATTGTAAACCTAAAGAAAAACCATCGGTATTTACATCTTTTAAATCTCCTAAACTAAAGTCAGAATCAAGGATGTATTGAAAAGAAGGTCCTGCAAAAATTCTACCTATTTTTAGCACTTTTGTTCCTACTAAAACAGGAAGGTCTATTTTTCTGAAACTATAAGAAACTTCAGTTCCTCCGGCACTTTTACCTTGTGGATAATACATTGCTCCGTTTTTTAACTGCGTATATACTAATTCCGGTCTAATGAATAATCCGGCTACCGGAATGTCTCCTTCTAACCAAATACCGGCATGGAATCCTGTTTTACTCTTAGCTCCGTCTAAAACATCATCTTTTACATCTTGAAAAGAATCTGAGTTGTAGTTTATACCACCCTTAATACCAAATTTAATTTGAGATTGTGATACTTGAGTAGCTCCGATAAATAATAAAACTAATAGCGCTAGTTTTTTCATATTTAAGTTGTTTTAAGTTTTATATCTTAAACGTTATTCTGAAAATATTATTTTCTTTTCATCACTTTTTCAACTGCATTGATAATGGCTTTATCATTTAAACCATATTTTTCCATCAGCTGTTCAGGTGTAGCCGATTCTCCAAAACTATCATTAACGGCAACAAATTCTTGTGGTGCAGGGTTATTAATTGCTAAACATCTGGCAACACTTTCTCCTAAACCTCCAAAAATATTGTGTTCTTCAGCAGTTACAATACATCCTGTTTTTGCAACAGATTTAAGTATTGCTTCTTCATCTAAAGGTTTAATAGTATGAATATTGATTACCTCTGCAGAAATTCCTTTTTCTTCTAATTGCTCTGCTGCTTGTAAAGCCTCCCAAACTAAATGTCCGGTTGCTACAATAGTTACATCAGTACCTTCAGTAAGCTGAATTCCTTTACCTATTTCAAAAGGTTGCTCTGTCATAAACACCGGTACTTTCGGACGACCAAAACGAAGGTATACGGGGCCTTCATGCTCAGCAATAGCAATAGTAGCTGCTTTTGTTTGACTATAATCACATGTATTAATTACGGTCATTCCAGGAAGCATTTTCATTAAACCTATGTCTTCTAAAATCTGGTGAGTAGCTCCATCTTCTCCTAATGTTAATCCGGCATGAGATGCACATATTTTTACATTCTTGTCTGAATAAGCTATAGACTGACGAATTTGATCATACACACGTCCAGTAGAAAAGTTAGCAAAAGTTCCTGTAAATGGAATTTTACCACCAATAGTAAGTCCGGCTGCAATTCCCATCATATTAGCTTCAGCGATTCCAACCTGATAAAAACGTTCCGGATGATTTTTAGCAAATACTTCCATTTTTAACGAACCTGTTAAATCTGCACATAAAGCTACTACATCTGGATTTGTTTTTCCTAATTCTGTTAACCCATCTCCGAATCCTGAACGAGTGTCTTTTTTCTCTGTATATGTATATTTTTTCATTTAGTTTGTGTTGTTAATACGGCTCAAAAATAATCTTTTAATAGACATTGTAGTTATAAATTCATTAATTCTTTATAAAGTTTATGAACAGGAAACCCCATTACGGTAAAATAACTTCCTTCAATTTTGGTTATTCCTATTTTTCCTATCCATTCTTGTATACCATAAGCCCCTGCTTTATCATAAGGCTTGTAGGTTTGTATGTAGTAATCGATTTCTTCGTCTGAAAGTTCTTTAAAATAAACTTTTACAGTATCATTCACTATTTTTTTGAATTTTTTACCGGTTAAACAAATAGAGGTTATTACTTCATGAGTCGTATTTGATAAGCTTCTCAACATAGTAAAAGCCTCTTCATAATTCTTTGGTTTCCCTAATGCTGTATTATTCAACCAAACAATGGTATCTGATGTAATAACAATCTCTTTTTCTGTAATAATGTCTTTAAACGGTTCCGATTTTAGCGCGGCTAAATAATCTGTTATTTCTTGTGCTTGTAAATTTTGAGGATATTTTTCTTCAACTTCTTTAAGTTGAATGGTAAAATCAATATCTAAATCTTTTAACAATTCTTGCCTTCTGGGAGAACCTGAAGCCAAAATGAGGGTATATTCTTTTAATTTACTGGATAACATATCTAAAATAATAAGCAACTACCGGAACACTTATAATAGCAGAGATATAGACAAAATCTGATACTTTTACTACTTTTTTAAACTCATTATCACTTTTTGCATTCATTAAAGAATAAATAAAGTATAAGTGAGGAAAGGTTCCTAAAAGCAATATAGTTGATAAAATAAATTTATTTTTTATAAAAATTACAGCTAACGTAAAAACAGCAATGCAACCCAATATAGAAATTGCTAATGCTATATATTTAGCTCTTCTTCTTCCTAATAAAATAGGAATTGTTCTATGATTATTTGCATAATCATTATTTACGTTTACAATATCTTTTACGGTTTCTCTAACTATGTTCCCCATAAAAGATAATGACATATAAAAAACGGTAATTAGTTCAAATTTAAAATAAATCTCCCATTGTACTTCATTGCTATTTATTGGGGTATCAAACCACCAAATAATTAAAATACTTAGTACTTTAATAAATGAGTTTATAAGGTTAGTGAAAAATGTTTTTTGTGTAATGTAATATGAATAAACAGCTACAATAAACACACTAATAACTGCTATTAAACTATATTGAGGTTTTCCTATAGAAAATGAAATAGCCATACAAAAAAGTATACCTAAAACACCTGTTAAAACAGCTCCTTTTAAAGCTCGTTTAGCTCCAAATTTTAAATACTTATGCGTTTTTTTTCTAACACTATAACTTAATAAATAACCCGTTGCTAAAATGCAAATGGTTGAGAGCGATAATAAGGAGAATTGAAAAAAAGAAAGACGGGTTGAGAAACCTTGATCGTATAAAAAACATATCTTGAATAAAAACTGAATAACTACAATGTACAGCAGTTTTCTCCACCTTATTATATCTAAAAAGGTACGGCTCATTAATTATAGCTTTTTTTTATTCTAGCTAAATCTCTTTTAGTATCACGTTCTTTCATGGTTTGGCGTTTATCATGTGTTTTTTTACCTTTTGCTAACGCAATTTCTAATTTAGCCCAACCGTTTTCATTTATAAATAATTTTAAAGGAACAATCGTGTTTCCTTTTACATCTACTTCTTTTACTAATTTTTTAAGCTCTCTTTTATTCAATAACAGGCGTCTTTCACTTTTAGGATTGTGATTAAAATGGTTTCCAAAAGCGTATTCTTCTATATACATATTAATGACAAAAAGTTCTCCTCTATCATTAAATTCACAAAAACTTTCTGTTATTCTAGCCTTGCTTTCTCTTATTGATTTTATTTCTGTTCCGGTAAGTTGTATACCCGCTACATATTTATCTAAAATCTCGTATTCAAAACGAGCTTTTTTGTTCTGTATGTTAATGTTCTTTTGCATAATTAATTGCAAATATACTTATAAAATCAAGTAACTAATAAAAATAGTATTCTATGATTTTCGTCATCTTTTAAATTCTTTTTGCAGAATAATTTTGTCTTGAAATTAAAGATAAAATTAAATTTAATAATTATGAAAAAAGTTTTATTAAGCTTTGCGTTTATTGCCTTATTTATTACTAATATAAGTGCTCAGGAAAAGAATACTAATGATAAAAAATGGCAAGCAAGATTTAGATGGGTCACTGTACTTCCTAATGAATCTGCCGAAATAGGTACTATTGGAGGGAATGTAGAAATAAGTAATAATGTGATACCTGAATTAGATTTTACTTATTTTTTTACTGAAAATATTGCTGCCGAGTTAATTTTAGGAACCACTAAACACGATGTAAAAGCTGTTAATACTGTTTTAGGAAATGTAGATTTAGGCCATGTTTGGTTATTACCTCCAACATTAACACTTCAATACCATTTTAATTTTGATAATTTCAGACCTTATGTAGGTGCCGGTGGTAATTATACTATTTTCTATAACCCAAATCCGGGAGCTGTAGTAGATGTAAGTTATAAAAACTCTTTTGGATATGCATTCCAATTAGGTTTTGACTATGATTTAGATGATACTTGGTTTTTAAACCTTGATGCAAAATATGTAGGTCTAAATACTGACGTTACCGTTGATGCCGGAATAGCTACTGTTCCTGCAGCTGTAGACATCAATCCGTTACTTATTGGATTTGGTGTTGGAATTAAATTTTAAATACTGGAATATTCCCCTCATTGTTTTTATATAAAAAATCTCTTAAGTAAAAAAGCCCTGAAGAATTCTTCAGGGCTTTTATTTTACTATTTAAAAAACTTACTTGCTATTCAGCCATTATCATTTCTGCAGCTTTTTTATAAGTTCCGTTTTCTAATTTTTCTCTTATGGCAGTAAACGCTTCAATTGTTTCTTTTACATCTTCAATAGTGTGACGAGCTGTAGGGATTAATCTTAAAATAATTAATCCTTTTGGAATTACAGGATACACAACAATAGAACAAAATACTCCATGGTTTTCACGTAAATCCTGAACCATAGCCATTGCTTCCGGTATTTCTCCTTTTAAATACACAGGAGTAATACATGTTTGCGTAGTACCTAAATCAAATCCGGCTTCTCTTAAACCTGATTGTAAAGCATTGGTGATTTCCCATAACTTATCTTTTAACTCAGGCATTGTACGAATCATATCCAAACGTTTTAATGCTCCTTTTACCATTGGCATTGGTAATGATTTAGCAAACATTTGAGAACGCATGTTATATTGTAAATACTGAACTACATCTTTATCACCTGCAAAGAAAGCTCCTATACCGGCCATTGATTTAGCAAAAGTTGCAAAATACACATCTATTCCATCTTGTACTCCTTGTTCAAAACCGGTCCCTCTTCCTCCTTCACCTAAAGTACCAAAACCATGTGCATCATCAACTAATAAGCGGAAATTATACTTCTCTTTTAAAGCTACAATTTCTTTTAATCGTCCTTGCTCTCCACGCATACCAAAAACTCCTTCAGAAACTACTAAAATTCCTCCTCCGGTTTTTTCAGCCATTTTAGTAGCACGCATTAAGTTCTTTTCACAACTTTCAACATCGTTATGGCGGTATACAAAACGCTTCCCGGCATGTAAACGTACTCCGTCAATAATGCATGCATGTGTATCAACATCATACACTATAATATCATCTTTAGATACCAAAGCATCGATTGCCGACACCATTCCTTGGTAACCAAAATTTACTAAATATGCAGCTTCTTTTCCTACAAACTCAGCACATTCACGCTCTAATTGCTCATGATATTCGGTGTGTCCAGACATCATACGGGCTCCCATTGGGTATGCCATACCGTGAACTGTTGCCGCCTCTCCATCTACTTTCAATACTTCAGGATGATTTGCCAATCCTAAATAATCATTTATACTCCAAGTAATGACCTTTTTTCCATTGAAAGACATCCTGTTAGATATCGGTCCTTCTAACTTAGGAAACACATAGTATCCTTCTGCCTTATCTGCCCATTTCCCTAAAGGTCCTTTATCTCCTTTAATTCTTTCAAATAAATCTTTAACCATTTTAACTTTTTGTTTTAATACGTTGCGAAAGTAAACTTTTTTAAGAGCATTTCAAAACAACTTATTGCAATTCCAGCACTAAATCATTCGCGTCAACTAATGTTCCGGCTTCAAGTTCTACCTTCTTAACAACTCCTGATGAAACTGCTGTAACCGTAGTTTCCATTTTCATTGCTTCTATGATAAATAACGGTTGATTTTCCTTTACCTTATCACCACTATTTATTAAAACATTTGACAGTAATCCTTGCAGAGGAGCACCAACCTGTTTTTTATTATTGGTTTCTGCTTTTTTATTTTCAACCTTACTTACTTTTATTGAGTTATCTTTAATTAAAGCATTTCTCATTTGCCCGTTAACCTTAAAGAAGACATTTACATTTCCGTTTTCATCCGGTTCGCTCTTTTGAATTAATGATATTAATACACGTTTACCTGGTTCAATATCTACCATTATTTCTTCCCCTACTTCCATTCCGAAGAAGAAGTTTTTCGTAGGTATATTCATCACATTACCATACTTCAAATGATTGTTGTAAGCATCAGTAAACACTTTAGGATACAGTTTATATGATAAGAAATCTGTTATTTCTAATTCACGCCCCATTCCTTTTTTAAACTGTTCTTTAAATGCTTTGAACTCTTTTTCAAAATCAATAGGCTCTAAATGTGCATTTGGTCTGTCAGTATAAGGTTTTTCCGTTTTCAAAATGATTTTTTGTAGCTTCTCAGGAAAACCTCCAACAGGTTGCCCTAAATCTCCTTTAAAGAAACTAATAACCGATTGTGGAAACGAAATTGTATCTCCCTTTTCCATAACGTCTTCAACAGTTAAGTTATTGCTCACCATATATTGAGCCATATCACCTACTACTTTAGAACTTGGTGTCACTTTTATTATATCTCCGAACATTTTATTTACCTCTCCGTACATTTTTGTTACTTCGGTAAATTTATCTTCTAATCCTAAAGCAATAGCTTGCCCTTTTAGGTTAGAATATTGCCCTCCCGGTATCTCATGTTCAAATACTTCTCCGGTTCCTGATTTTAATCCGGATTCAAACGGATAATAGTATTTTCTTACTACCTCCCAATAATTAGAATATTCTGCTAACTTTTCAGTATTGATCTGATTTTCTCTTTCATTAAAGCGAAGCATTTCAACTAAAGAGTTAAAATTTGGTTGAGAAGTTAATCCTGATAAACCTCCCAAGGCTACATCAACCACATCAACACCTGCCTCAATAGCTTTTAAATACGTTGCTGATTGTATTGATGATGTATCATGTGTATGCAAATGAATTGGAATGTTAATTTCAGATTTTAACGCCGAAATTAATTCATAAGCCGCCTGAGGTTTTAATAATCCGGCCATATCTTTTACTCCTAAAATATGAGCTCCGGCATTTTCTATATCTTTTGCTAATTGTATATAATAGTTAAGATTATATTTAGTTTTACTAGGATTAAGTATATCTCCGGTATAACACAAAGAGGCTTCTGCTAACCCTTGTGTTTTGGTTCTTACGTGTTGAATACATGGTGCTATAGATTTCATCCAGTTTAAAGAATCGAAAATTCTAAAAACATCCACTCCTGTTTCCCATGATTTTTCTACAAACTTTTCAACTAAATTATCCGGATAGGCTGTATAGCCAACTCCATTAGATCCTCTAATTAGCATTTGCAATAAAACATTAGGCATTGCTTTTCTTAATAAAGCCAGGCGTTCCCACGGGTTTTCTTGTAAGAAACGTAAACACACATCAAAAGTAGCACCTCCCCATACTTCCATACTGAAGATTTCCGGATGATTTTTAGCATATCCTTCTGCTACTTTTAGCATATCTACTGTACGCATTCGTGTTGCTAACAAACTCTGATGTGCGTCACGCATTGTCGTATCAGTAAAATGTACTTGTTTTTCGTTTTTAAGCCATTCTGCAAACTTTTCAGGTCCTAACTCTGTTAAAATATCTTTTGTTCCTCTAGGATAAGCTTCAGATTTATCAAATTTTGGTACTTTAGGCGTTGTAAATTTAAAAGAAGAATCTACTTTTTTTACATCAGGATTTCCGTTTACAATAACTTCTCCTAAGAAATTAATTAATTTATTTGCTCTGTTTTTAGGTTCTCTAAACTCAAATAATTTAGGTTCATTTTTAATAAAGTTAACGGTAACTGCTCCTTCTCTAAAAGTAGGGTGTTGTAAAATATTTTCTAAAAAGGCTATGTTGGTTTTAACTCCTCTTACCCTAAATTCTGCTAAAGCTCTTAACATTTTTCTACAAGCGCCGTCAAAAGTTCTGCTTCTTGCTGAAACTTTTACTAGCATAGAATCAAAAAACGGAGAAATTTTTACGCCTTGATAAATACTTCCGGCATCTAGTCGAATACCAAAACCAGAGGCACTACGGTAAGTTGTTACAGTACCATAATCAGGTTTAAAATCATTAGCAGGATCCTCAGTTGTTAATCTACATTGTAAAGCATGCCCTGTAACGGTTATTGATTCTTGATTTGGTATTTTAATTTGTTTGTCAGCTAATTTATATCCACCAGCTACAAAAAGTTGTGTTTTTACCAAATCAATATTAGTTACCATTTCTGTTACGGTATGCTCTACCTGAATACGTGGATTTACTTCAATAAAGTAAATCGAGTTATCATCATCAACCAAAAACTCAACTGTTCCTATATTATTATAATCAACAGCCTTACAAATATCAATAGCATATTTGTACAATTTATTTTTAATATCTTCTGATAATCCTATAGAAGGAGCTATTTCAATTACTTTTTGATAACGACGTTGTACAGAACAATCTCTTTCAAATAAATGAACAATATTTCCATAGGCATCAGCCACTATTTGTATTTCTATGTGCTTAGGGTTTTCAACATATTTTTCAAGAAAAACAGTATCATCTCCAAAAGCGTTTAACGATTCTCTTCTTGCTTCAGGAAATGCTTTTAGTAATTCATTTTCATTTCTAATAACACGCATTCCTCTTCCTCCTCCTCCGGAAGCCGCTTTCAACATTACCGGGTATCCTATTCTTTCTGCTTCCTCCAAAGCTACCTCAACAGTAACTAGCTCTTCTTTACTACTTTCAATAATAGGCACATGTTGAGTTACCGCTACTTTTTTAGCCGTAATTTTATCTCCTAAAGCTCTTAAAACCGATACTTTGGGGCCAATGAAAATAATTCCGTTTTCCTCACATTTTTGAGCAAATTCAGCATTTTCAGATAAAAATCCGTACCCGGGATGAATAGCATCAACATTATTGTCTTTCGCAACTTTAATAATTGCTTCAATGTCTAAATATGGCTTTAAGGGTTCATTATCTTCTCCTATTTGATAACATTCATCTGCCTTATAGCGATGTAATGAATATCTATCTTCATAAGTATAAATTCCCACAGTTTTAATTCCTATTTCCACACAGGCTCTGAAAACTCTAATAGCAATTTCTCCTCGATTGGCAACGAGTACTTTTTGTATTTTCATTGGTTGTAAATGTTTATATGATAATTGATTGTGTTTTGTTACCCAACAAAGTTACCTTTTTTTTATTTTTTAATGTATTTTTAAGTTATATGATTAAAATTTTAAACTAAAAACAACAAAATAGATACTATTAAAACATTAAAAAATAAAAAAACCACTAATTTTGTAATATTCTTATATAAAACACAACATTTAATCTTTTTTTTATTAATTTTATAAACTTTTCGCAACATAAAAAAGAAAAAGGTGCTATAAATAGCACCTTTTATTATTCAGAATAGTTGTTAGCTATCCTATAATTTTTTCCTCTTCAGTATTTAATTCTTTAAAAAACGGTTGTTTGTATAAGCGTTTATTTAATGCTTTAAATATGGCATTAGCAACTGCTCCGCCTGCCGGTGGTAATCCGGGTTCTCCTAAACCAGTTGGAGATAGTTCATTTTGTACAAAATGTACTTCTACTTTTGGTGTTTCATTCATTCGAATTAAACGATAGGTATCAAAATTTTTGTGAGACGGTTTACCATTATCAAATGTAAAATCTCCATACATTGCATGCCCTATACCATCTAATACACCTCCTTGAACCTGATTTACTGCTCCGGTAGGGTTTACTACAATACCACAATCTACCCCAACTACTACTTTAGTTACTACCGGTACTCCATCTTTTAACTCAACCTCCGCTAATTCAGCTACATGGGTATTATGGCTATAGTATGCAGAAAATCCTTGGTAAACACCATCTCTTGCTTTACCCCATCCTCCTTTTTCAGCAACCAATCGAATAGCATCTTGCATACGCTTTCCTGAATACTCTATTCTTTTGTCTTCTGTATTTTTTACATTTTCTAACAACTCTAAACGTAATTGTACCGGATCTTGATTTAACTCTGCAGCCAGCTCATCAAAAAATGATTGTTCGGCATATCCTAAAAAGTTAGTATAAGGTGCTCTCCAAGCTCCTGTACTTATATTACTTTTATAGTTTACCGTAGAAACCTTATAATTAGGAATACATCCTGCCGGAAAAAAGTGAGGTATTAATCCGTACATATTATCATTTATTGCTGCTTCTTTTAAATGATATCCTGTTACTTTTCCATCTTTAATTGATGCTGCAATTCGATATTTAATTGCCGGACGATAAATACCTGCTGTTATATCTTCTTCTCTGGTAGAAACCATTTTTATAGGTTTCTTAATTTTATCAGCTATTTCTAATGCTTCATATACAAAATCACCATACAATCTTCTTCCAAAACCACCTCCCATTCTTGTCATTTCAACATGAACCTGTTCTAAACCTCTTCCTAACATTTCAGATGCAACCTGAGCTGCGAACTCCGGTGTTTGCACAGGACCAACCAAATGCACTTTATCTGATGTTACATTTGCAAAAAAGTTCATGGGCTCCATACAATTATGTGGTAAAAAAGGCGAGTGATATGTGCGTTCTATTACCTTGTCTGCTTCCGAAAATGCTTTACTTACATTTCCATCTTCTCTTCTTATATCAAACTTATTTCCATCTAATAAACTTACTAGTTTTTCATCATGAAGTTTTGTATCTTCTAACTGAGAACTTGGCTTCCACATTGCTTTAATTGCTTTTGCTCCTTTAATAGCCGCCCAAGTATTTTCTGCAATTACAACAACTTTATCTGATTTTGTTAGTTTAAAAGTCCAATTATTCTTTCCAGATTCTATAAAGTTTCTTGCTTTTTCTCCAATAGTAATAACATCAATCACTCCAGCTACTTTTTTAGCTTCTAAAGCATCAAATGACACTAATTCTTCTCCAAAAGAAGGAGGTCTTACTACAGCAGCATATACCATTCCTTCTTCTTTATAATCTAGTCCGAATAATGGTTTTCCTGTTACTATTTTATCTACATCAACATTGGTCGCATTTTTTCCTATAATAGAAAATTCCGAAGGTTTTTTAAGTGTTACATTTTCCGGAATTTCTAATGCGACTGCTTCTTTTACTACATCTCCATACCCTAACTTATCTCCATTCGCATTAGTTATTACACCTTTTGAAGCTGAACAAGTGGTTGCATCAACACCCCATTTTACTGCGGCTGCATTGATTAACATTTGTTTAGCCGTTGCCCCAGTTTGTCTAAGAGCAGTCCAACCTTGACGAATAGACTGGCTTCCTCCCGCTAATTGACGCTTATAGCTTTTAGTGTCCAATGGCGCTTGTACTACATGTACTTTATCCCAATCAATATCTAATTCTTCTGCCACAATCATTGGCATTGTGGTTTTAACCCCTTGCCCTATTTCAGGATTTGGAGAATAAATGGTTACATATCCTTCATCAGAGATTTTAATGAAGGCATTAAAATCATTAAAATTTAAATTTTCAACATCTACCGATGGTTCTACATTAGGTTTACATGCTGTAAATAAATTAAACCCAATCATGATTCCTCCTCCGGCTAGTGCAGAAGCTCTTAAAAAATTTCTTCTGCTAAACGTTACTTTATTTTCTTGAGTGCTCATCGTTTAATTTTTTTAAGACATTTTTTCTGCAGCTAAAGCCACTGCTTTTTCTATTCTGTTATACGAAGCGCATCTACACAAGTTTCCATGCATGGCTTCACGTATTTCTTGCGTAGTAGGTTTAGGATTTTCTTTTAAAAATGAAGCTGCTGTCATAATTTGTCCTGCCTGACAGTATCCACATTGAGGCACATCCACTTCTTTCCATGCTTCCTGTAAAGGGTGATTTCCTTCTTTAGATAGTCCTTCTATAGTTGTAATTTCTTCATTTTCTATCATTGACACTTGTAACTGGCAACTTCTCATAGCTTTACCATCAACATGAATCGTGCAAGCACCACATTGGGCTATTCCACAGCCAAATTTAGTACCTACCATGTTTAAATTATCTCGTAAAACCCAAAGTAACGGGGTATCGGAATCGGCAGTAACAGTTACCACCTCTCCATTGATTTTTAAGTTGTAAGTTGGCATTATATAGTTAGTTTTATTTCGTCATGGGTAAGTTACAAAAAATATAAGTTTATTTAAAATTCGATTATTTTTTTATGATACTTTTATAATATTTCAAAAAAGAAAAGGCAACCTTAATGGTTGCCTATATACATAATTTATATGGTGCTTTTTATTTACTTAAAAAGTTTGTAACATTTTTTTCTATACGTTGTAATACATTATCCGTATTTGCTTTTACAAAAGTTTCTCCGGTGATTTGCTCGTACAATTCAATATATCGGTTTGAAATTTCATTAATCTTTTCATCAGACATTTCAGGGGTTTGTTGTCCGTCTTTTCCTTGAAATCCGTTTTCAATTAACCATTGACGTACAAATTCTTTAGATAATTGTTTTTGTTTTTCTCCTTTTGCTTGACGTTCTTCATAACCTTCTGCATAAAAATATCGAGAAGAATCCGGTGTATGTATTTCATCAATCAATACAATCTTTCCGTCTTTTGTTTTTCCAAATTCATATTTAGTATCTACTAAAATCAACCCTCTTTTTTGGGCAATTTCTGTACCTCTTTCAAATAACTTACGAGTATATTCTTCTAAAACTAAATAATCTTCTTCTGAAACAATTCCTTTAGCTAAAATGGCTTCGCGTGAAATGTCTTCATCATGCTCTCCGTTGTCTGCTTTTGTAGAAGGCGTAATAATAGGTGTTGGAAACTTATCATTTTCTTTCATTCCTTCCGGCATTTCAACACCACAAAGTATTCTTTTACCTGCATGATACTCACGTGCCGCATGCCCTGATAAATATCCTCTGATTACCATTTCTACTTTGAATGTCTCACATAAATGCCCCACCGCTACATTTTCATCCGGATTAGCTATTAACCAGTTTGGAACAACATCAGCTGTATCATTCATCATTTTGGTTGCTATCTGATTAAGAATTTGCCCTTTATACGGAATTTGACGAGGTAAAATCACATCAAAAGCAGATAATCTGTCAGAAGCTATCATTACTAATAATTCATTATTAATGTTATAAACTTCTCTTACTTTACCTTTGTAAACAGATTTTTGATTCGGAAACTGAAAGTTAGTTTCGTTAATTGTATTCATTTATTGTTATTGTTGTGTTGTAGGGTGCAAATGTAAGTTTTTTACTTTTCTTTTTTAATTCTTTTTATCTGTTTAATATTATCAGCTATCGGAGTTATGGTTACTGTATCATCATTATCTTCTACATAAAATATATAGGCACTATTAACCCCTATTTTTTTCACCTTCAATTCAGTATTGTCTTTAAACACTAACACATAATCACTCTCAAATTTCTTTTGCTCTAGTTTTTTCTTATACTTTACACCAGCTCCCAGTCTGAACCCCAAGATTAATGCAAACAAAAAATATAAAACAATTTGTAAGAAGCCCTTTTTTCCGTCAAGTTTAATTCCTTTCTTTTCACTCTCTCCACTATTAAACTTTTGATACCACTTTTCGTTTTTATATTTTTCATGAACTTTCGGAGCTCTAACTACCCAAAATAACACTAAAAAGCTAAAAAAAATCAGGGCTCCAAATAATATCTTATTGGTATTTAATAATGAGATTGGGGTTAACAAAGCATCTAATATTGATACATATTCGAGATAGTTAACGTCTAAAAAACCATAAAACAAAGCTTCTGATGTTACACCTAATACAACCAAAAATAAATACCCAATTGATAAATACTCTTGAAAACTTATGTCTTTAAGCATAGTTATTCTGTTTCAATGCTTTTATAGGCTGTAATAATTTTTCTTACCAAACGATGACGAATTACGTCTTTATCATCTAAATAAATCTGGGCTATACCCTCAATATCTTTCAATGCTAAGAGAGATTCTTTTAATCCGGATACTTGTCTTTTAGGTAAATCTATTTGTCCGGGATCTCCTGTAATTACAAATTTAGCATGCCTTCCCATACGGGTTAAAAACATTTTCATCTGTGCATGCGTAGTGTTCTGCGCTTCATCTAAAATTACAAAAGCATTATCTAAGGTACGACCACGCATAAAGGCTAACGGTGCAATTTGTATGGTTCCGTTTTCTAAATATGCTTGCAATTTTTCATGAGGTATCATATCTCTAAGCGCATCATATAATGGTTGCATATACGGATCTAATTTTTCTTTCAAATCACCGGGTAAAAAACCTAAATTTTCACCTGATTCAACAGCTGGACGGGTTAAAATTATTCGTCTGACTTCTTTTTCTTTCAGGGCTTTAACGGCTAAAGCTACCGCTGTATATGTTTTTCCGGTTCCGGCGGGTCCTACAGCGAAAAGCATGTCGTTTTTACCCATCAACGTAACCATTTTACGTTGGTTTTCTGTTTCCGGTCTAATTAGCTTACCACTTACTCCGTGAACTAAAACATCACTTTTTTTTCCGTTTTTATTAAGCTCTTCTTCTTTACCTGTAGAAGTTAAAATACGCTCAATACTATTTTCATCAAGTCTGTTATACCTGTTAAAATATTTGATAAGCATTTCTAAACGCTTTTCAAATTCATCTAAAATATCAGGTTCTCCGTAAATTTTTAAATTATTTCCTCTAGCAACTATTTTTATTTTCGGAAAGTACGTTCTTAATTGAGTGATGGTGCTATTTTGAGCTCCAAAAAAATCATTTGGATTGATTTCTGTTAATTCAATAATACGTTCGTTCAAATGTTATTAGTTTTAATATTATTCCATCTAAAAGTAACGATTATTTTTTATGAATTGCTTAGTTTTGCTATAATTTTCAACATAATTTTTCACAATTAAACCAACAAGCATCTAAGTAAATGGCTGTCATAACATTAACAACCGATTTTGGAATCAAAGACCACTTTATAGGTGCTGTAAAAGGGGCTATTTATTCTGAATTACCCGATGCTATTATTGTTGATATTACCCATCATATATCTCCTTTTAACATTACTGAAACGGCCTATATTTTAAAAAATGCTTATAAGAGTTTCCCTGATAATACCATTCATATTGTTGGTGTTGATTCTGAACTTAGTATTGAGAATAAGCATATTGCTATAGAGTTAGATAATCAGTATTTTATTTGTCCTGATAACGGGCTTATTTCAATGATTGCTTCTGAAATAAACCCTACAAAGATTGTTGAAATTAACATTCATCATCATGTAAATACCAGTTTCCCTGTTTTAGATGTTTTTGTAAAAGTTGCTTCTCATATTGCTCGTGGCGGTAGCTTAAATGTAGTTGGAAAAGAAATTCCTACGTTAAAGAAATTGGTAGAAATTCAACCTAAAACCAATCAGGCACAAACTATAATTAAAGGAGGCGTTATTTATATTGATAATTACGGAAATGTAATTACCAATATTAATCAAAAGTTATTTAACTCAATTGGTAAAGGACGTGATTTTACAATTACCGCAGGTAGATATCAATTTAGACAGGTTTTTAATCGCTATAATGAAATTGTTGATTATTCTATTCCTGAAGAAAAACGACAATATGACGGTGAAAAATTAGCTATCTTTAATTCTGCCGGATTTTTAGAAATTGCCATTTACAGGAGTAATTTAGAAACCGTTGGCGGTGCTTCTTCTTTACTTGGATTAAAATACCGCGATACTGTAATTATTGAGTTTGAAGAGATTGTTAAACCCGAATTTATATCTGTAAACGAATAGTAATAAATATGTTTGTACGTATAGTTAAAATGAGTTTTCATCCTGAAAAAATTGAAGAATTTTTAACCCTTTTTAATCAAAAAAAAGAAGATATACGAAATTCCGATGGCTGTCGTTTATTAGAATTGTATAGAGATAAAACACAAGACAATGTATTTTTTACTTATAGTTACTGGGAAGCTGAACAGGATTTAGAAAACTATAGAAATTCTGAGTTATTTAAAAGTGTTTGGGCACAAACAAAAGTTTTATTTAATGACAAGCCTGCTGCATGGAGTGTTGATAAAGTTACATCTCTCAGTTAAAATCTAAAACGTTATCATGTTTTCAATATTAAAAAAAGAGTTTACTTCATTTTTTGCTTCACCCATTGCTTACTTAGTAATTGGTGTATTTTTGCTTGTAAACGGTTTATTTTTATGGGTATTTAAAGATAATTTGAATATACTTAATGCTGGTTTTGCCGACTTAAATAGCTATTTTTATTTGGCTCCTTGGTTATTTTTATTTTTAATTCCGGCAATTACCATGAAAAGCTTTGCTGATGAATACACTAATGGCACTATAGAAATTTTAAAAACTATTCCTTTAACGGATTGGCAAATTGTTTTGGGTAAGTTTTTAGCTTCATTACTCTTAGTTTTTATGGCTCTTTTGCCTACACTTACTTACGTATATACTGTATTTCAACTAGGAAATCCTGTAGGTAATATAGATACCGGAAGCACTTTAGGCTCGTACTTGGGCTTGCTTTTTCTTGCTTCAACCTATACAGCCATAGGCTTATTTACCTCTACGCTATCGAACAATCAAATCGTAGCTTTTATTTTGGCTGTTTTTATTACCTTTTTATTGTATTTCGGAATGGACACTTTAGGGAAATCTCTTGGTAATTCGGGCTATATAGTACAACAATTTGGTATTAATGAGCATTATAAAAGTATTAGCAGAGGGGTAATTGATACTAGAGATATTATTTATTTCGTTAGTGTAACATTTTTCTTCTTATTCATCACTAAACAACACTTAAAAAATGAATAAAAAGATTCAACATATTGTTTTAGTTTTCACAGGATTATTGTTTTTAAACTTCTTAGGGAATCGTATATACAAACGTTTTGATGTTACTTACGATCAACGGTATACACTTTCAACAGTTACAACAAATCTTATTGAACAGATTGAGACACCACTTTTAATCAATGTGTATTTAGAAGGTGATTTTCCTTCGGAATTTAAAAGATTACAAATTGAAACCCGTCAGTTTTTAGACGAATTAAAAGCTAAAAATTCTAATATTCAATTCCGCTTTATTAATCCGGACACCAGTAGAGAACGGCTTATAAAAAAAGGAATGTTACCCAGTCAGTTAACTGTTGAAGAAGATGGTAAACTCTCTGAAGCTATTATATTTCCTTGGGCTGAACTCATTTATGGAAACAAAACCGAGTTAGTTTCTTTATTACCGGACTCTGCTCTTAAAACACAAGAAGCTCAACTTCAAAATGCCATTGAAAAACTAGAGTACTCTTTTGCAAGTGCAATAAGCATAATTTTAAAAGATGCGAAGCAAAAAATTGCTGTTATTTCCGGAAATGGAGAATTGGATGATATTTATTTGTACAGTATTTTATCTACCCTTAAAAACAAGTATCGATTAGCCAAATTTACACTAGATAGTGTAGCTAAGAATCCACAAAAAACGTTACAAGATTTAACTCAATACGATTTAGCTTTTATTGCAAAACCTACCAAGCGTTTTTCAGAAGAAGAAAAATTTGTTTTAGATCAGTTTATAACCAAAGGAGGAAAAAGCTTATGGATGATTGATGCTAATTACTCTGATACTGACAGTTTATACAATGAAGGTAAAATGATGGCTTTTCCTAGAGATCTTAATTTAACTGATTTATTATTTAGCTATCAAATAAGAATTAATAACAAACTTATTCAAGACCTTTATAGTGCAAAAATACCTTTAGCTACCGGAAATATGGGAAATCAAACACAGTTTCAGCATTTAAACTGGTTTTATGATCCATTAGTAAGTGGTAATCCTAATCATCCTATTACTAAAAATATAGCTCCGGTACGCTTTCAATTTACCACGCAAATAGATATCTTAAAGGGAAATATTAAAAAAACACCTTTATTGGTTTCTTCAGAATTAACTAAAAAAATAGGAACTCCCACTTTTGTTGAGTTAAGTAGTATAGCCCAAGAACCGAAACAAGAAGAATACACTTCCGGTCCACAATTGCTAGCCGTTTTATTAGAAGGTAAATTTACCTCTGCTTACAAAAACAGAGTAAAACCTTTTGCTCTTAAAAATATGACTTCTGACTCCATCACTACTAAGATGATTGTTGTTGCCGATGGGGATCTTGCTAAAAATCAAATTTTAAAAGGTAAACCTTACGATTTATCAAAAGATAAATGGACAGGAGATTACTACGGAAATAAAGAATTTTTAGTAAATGCTATAGATTATTTGTTGGATGACTCAGGGTTGATTAAGTTAAGAAATAAAACGATACAAATACATCTTTTAGACAAACAGAAAGCTTATGCTGAGAAACGTTTCTGGCAGTTTTTAAATATAGGGCTTCCTTTAGCTATCTTGGCTATTTTTGGTCTTTGTTTTGGGTATTTGAGAAAAAAGAAATATTCATAATTTTCGCATTCAAGAAAATATAAAAGTTTCTTTTTTTATACCCTTGTAAAATTAACCAGTAGTAAAGCAATATGCTTTCTAGCAATGTGAATTACAACAATTATCATCTTTCACCAATTTACAAGATATTACTGCAAGTAATGCCCCTAGTATGGGAGCTGTTATATATAACCATAAATGTTCGTAGTGACCTGATATAATTGCCGGAGCTAATGATCTTATCGGGTTCATAGAAGCTTTTGTCATCGGTCCTGCAAACATAGCTTCCAGTAATACGACTCCACCAATAGCAATTCCTGCCATAACTCCAACTTCCTTGCTTCCGGTTGAAACATTGATAATTGTAAGCATTAAAAAGAACGTTAATAGTAATTCCAAAATAAAAGCTCGCCATGGAGTTAGTATAGGAATTGTAGCTCCGTAATATTCACTATTTGGAAAAAGAACCCAAAGTATTGTACTTGCTAATAAAGCTCCTATAAATTGCGCTATGATATATTTAGGCACCTCTTTCCATGAGAATTTTTTAGCAAAGGCAAAAGCAATGGTTACAGCCGGATTAAAATGAGCTCCGGAAGTTTCACCAAAAGCATAAATCATAGCCATAACAATTAATCCCCAAGTAATTGCCACTCCGATGTGAGTTACTTCTCCTCCTGTGACTTCATTGATAGTCATTGCTCCTGTACCGCAAAAAATAAGAGAGAACGTTCCTATAATTTCAGAAATATATTTTTTCATGTTTACAAAGATACGTTCACTTATTTTAAGTTTTTGTTAACATTAATAGCTATTTTTCATCGTAATTTTAGCAAACTAATTAAAAACAAAAACCATCATATAATGAGAAAACTTCTATTAAGTTTATTTGTTGTTGCGTTGTCAGCAAACATAAACGCACAAGTACAAACTCCAGCCCCTAGCCCTTCTTCTAAATTAGAACAAAAAGTAGGTTTAACTGACGTAACCGTTGAATATTCAAGACCGGGAATGAGAGGAAGAGCTATTTTCGGAAATTTAGTTCCTTACGGAAAAGTATGGAGAACCGGAGCTAATGCTAACACAAAAATTACCTTTAGTGATGATGTTACTATTGATGGAAAAGAACTAAAAAAAGGAACATACGCTATTTACACAAAGCCAAATCAAAATTCTTGGGAAGTTATTTTCTATTCTGATAGCAATAACTGGGGAACACCAAGAGAGTGGAAAGATGAAAACGTGGCATTAACAACTACTGCTAAGGTTGAAAATATGCCAATGAAAATAGAAACTTTTACTATTTCAATTGATGATGTTACTACCAACTCAGCAGTTTTAGGTATCTTATGGGAAAATGCTTATGTTGGTGTTAAATTTAGCACCCCTACAGACAAAGGTGTAGAAGCTAGCATTGCTAAAATTATGAGTGGTCCTTCTGCTGATGATTATTATGCTGCAGCTGTATACTACTTAAGAGAAGGTAAAGATATTCAAAAGGCTAAAGGTTGGATAAATAAGGCTGTTGATATGACTAAAGAGCAACCTCGTTTTTGGTTTCAACGTCAACAATCTTTAATTTTAGCTAAAGCAGGTGATAAAAAAGGTGCCATTAAAGCTGCACAAGCATCATTAGCCGGAGCCGAAAAAGCTGGTAATGATAATTACATAAAAATGAACAAAGAGTTTTTAGCTGATATGAAGTAACCTTTTAATTCATAATAAATAAAAAATCCCGGATTTTCACCGGGATTTTTTATTTATTCAAGAGTCATTCTCATTTTTAATAAGTGTCTTTGAAAGCCTACTTTTTCATAAGCTTTAATAGCTCCGTAATTACTATCATACACATCTAACCTAACTTCATCTATATCTTGACTACGTACCCAATTAAACAGCGCTTCTACTACTAATTTATTTATACCTCTACCTCTACGTGATGGTTTTGTATACATAAACCCTAAATATGCAAACTTGCTGAATTTAAAGTATGATTTTGGTATAAATATACTAGCATAACCGGAAGCTATTATTTCATTATTCTCTTCTGCAACAATAAGTTCTACCTCATCAGAGGCAATCATTTTTTCTATATTATAGTATGATATTTTGCCTTCTTTAAAAGTACTGTCAAAAGGACGTTCTGCTTTGATTAACTCTTGTTCAAAATCTAATAATATAGGTAAATCTTCAAGTATTGCTTTTCTAGTAGTTACCATTTTCTCCCATTATTTTTTACTTCATTATTCCTAAATGGATAATTCGTCCTCCCGATTGGTTTACTGGATTAACACTTTTACCTACTACAATTCCTTTTTCAGGTGCATAATACTTTTTAATAGTGTTCCCAAAAACATCTCTAACCGTAGCAATATGATCGTCTTTCTCAACTATTTCTCTTAAATCCACATGCACTGTAAGCAAACCTCCTTCTTGTGTGTATAACCAATACGACTTATAACACTCTATAGTATCATTATCTGAAGTATCAATTTCATCATCAATAATTCCTAAATATGATAATACATTATGTACCCCGGAAACTCCACTTTTAATTACTTTTTTCTGAAAACTATGTGGATTTCCAACTTCGATAGTAATAGAGGGAACTCCTAGTTCTTCAGCTGCCCCTCTTAAAGTTCCATCAGACGGAGGTGTATGCACAATGATTTCAGCATCTTGTAGCAACGCCAATTTTCTGGTGATTTCATTATTCATGTCACTTCTAATGTAAAATGAATTCACTCTTCCAAAACTGGCAGTATGCAAATCTAACAGGTAATCAAATTTGGTAACTATTAAATTTAAAAATCTATTAGCATATACTTCGCTGGCATTTCCATTAGGTTTTCCCGGCATTATTCTATTAATATCGGCTCCATCACTAAACACCCTGGTTCCTCTAACATATGAAGGAATATTAACAATAGGAATTCCTACAATAGTGCCTTTCATATTATTAGTATCTAAATCTCTAAACAGCCTTTGAATTACCGATATACCATTTAGTTCATTTCCATGAACCGCAGCAGTAACTCCAACAACAATACCATCCTCTTTCCCTCTTGCAACCATAACAGGAATGTTAATAGGCATTCCTAAAGCATTGGTTGTTAACTTTAACCAATAATTTTGTATCGTATTTTTAGGTGTATCGCTAATTTTTAACTCTTCTATATATTTTACCCCCTCATTCATATATTAAATTTTATGAGTATAATTCGTTTAATAAAGTTGAGTCATTATTTAATGAACTGAATAACTTCTTTTTAAACTTTCCTTTTGAGTTAACTAAACTCATACACATTTTATCTATAGCAATAGTGGACAATACGGTTTGTATAAATGTTTCAATTAAATCATCAATTCCTAATCCTAACCTATTATAATCTCTTCTATCCATAATCAGTAAACGATTGGTATCAGATGACCATTGGTTGTCTCCTAACTTAACTGATAAATTAGTTCCCAAAATTTGCCATGAATCTTTACTATCTTTTAAATCATCAACTAACGGAAGTAAAGCTCTTCTTGAGTACATACATAAAGGTTTAATTCCATCTTTAGTACTACTCACCATCATACGAATATCAGACACATAGGTTTCTCCTTTTGTATTTGGCATTGTACCTACATGATAATACTTCCCTTTTTTACTAATAGAACTCCAATTATAATTACCTATTAAACTTTGTACTATAAATCGCTCATACTCGATATCTAACTTCATAAACTCTTCCAACTCTTCTTCATTTACTATCGTGTATACTCCTTGACCTGCATTACTATACGGTATTTTAATTACCGCTTGTCCTCCCAATTTTTTTACCCATAACGGAATTTCATTTTTACTAACATCCCATATAGTATCCGGTATGTTAATTTTCATTCCGTGTTCTTCCAGTTCTGTATTATAAATATCGTAAGCTTTAGCAGCTACCATTTTATTTCTACCTCCGGCTAAACAGGTAATAATTGGGTTTAATATTTTAGTTTTACTGGCTATTGGAAATCTGTTCCATGGTTTTTGAGTTACATACCTGAAAATACCTCTCAAAGGAATCCATTCTCCTTCATGTTTTAAGTAGAATATTTCTTTTTCTATTTTAATATGATCATTTTCTTTGTTAGAAAAATACGGAACTAAAAAAATATTTTCTTTAAAAACATTAGCTATAACTCCGGCATACCCGGAAGTTTCCATATAATTTTTATCGTATAAAACAGCAATTCTACCATCTTTTACCAGATTTCGTTGCCTTCTATCTAAAATAGGCTTAAATGTTCTTTCTATAAGTAATCTATATGACCCCTCTTCTTTATTATCATCTAACAGAGGCATAGATTTTTGACCGGATGGACAAGAGTTATTTTCAATAATAACCATATTTTTATCTCCATCAGCAGAGGTAGAATTGATTAAATCTGCTCCTCCCCACAAAAAGTATTTACATTCATATGATAATATTTCGTGTAACTTTTCTTTATTAACTTTAGGGTGTAAATGGCAATATCTGGCTATAATTCTTTCTTTATCTAAGTTTAAAAAGAAATTCACCATTGGATGAATGGTAGCGTTTAAAGCCTTAGGATACCAATGATTTTCATTGTTAAATGAATTAGGTTTCACAACCTCAATGTTTGTCATCTTACTTTTATTATTTTTAAATTTAAATCTGAATATAGATACTTCAGACAATTTAAAAGTAGTAAAAAAACAGATGTTATAACTGTTATTTTTGATTATTTATAAACAACATTCTTGAAGTACTTTCTATTAAAAAAGCCAGTAAAATTACAATACCACAGCCTAAAGCATTTAGCCATAAATAAGGTAACCAATCTATATACCAAACAGCTATAATAATAATCTGTGTAATAATAGCAGCTATAAAAACAGCATTTCCTTTTACATAGTTTGCAAAAAATGCTAACAGAAAAATTCCCAGCACATTTCCATAAAAAATAGAACCTATAATATTAACCAACTGTATTAAATTATCAAACAAATTAGCTATACAGGCTACTAAAATAGCCAGGATTCCCCACGCTAGTGTAAACCATTTAGACATGGTTACGTAATGCTTTTCATTATACTCTTTAGTAACATTTCTTTTATATAAATCTATAGCAGTTGTTGACGCCAAGGCATTTAATTCTGATGCTGTAGAAGACATAGCGGCTGAAAGAATTACAGCCAACAACAATCCTATTAATCCTTTAGGTAAATATTTTAAAATAAACTGAATGAATACATAATCTTTATCATTAGTTTCAACCTCTGCATCTGCTTTTTTAAGTAATACTTTAGCCTCTTCTTTTAACGCTGTGTCTTGTTTATTTAATTCTTGTATGCGTGTTTTAACATCGGTTGTTAATTCACCATATACTAATTGTTTTTTTTGCTCTTCTATTTCTTTATGCTGCAACTCTAGTTTTTCATAAGCAGCAGCATATTCAGATTTATTAATTACTTCCTGTGCCTTAGGGTTAAAGTTTATAGGAGCACTATTAAATTGGTAAAAAACAAACACCATAACTCCTACCAATAAAATAAAAAATTGCATCGGAACCTTTAGCAATCCGTTAAAAATAAGACCTAGTTGACTTTCTCTTAACGATTTTCCGGAAAGATAACGTTGAACCTGACTTTGATCGGTACCAAAATAAGACAGCATTAAAAAAGTACCACCTAACAAACCTGTCCAAACTGTATAACGATTATTCAAATCCCAAGAAAAATCTAACACTTTCATTTTATGGTTAGCTCCTGCAATTTCAAGAGCTTTTATAAAAGTGATTCCTTCGGGCAAGTATTGTAAAATGACATAAAAAGCAATAAACATTCCTATAAATATAACTGCCATTTGCTGTTTTTGCGTAACACTTACCGCTTTGGTTCCGCCTGAAACCGTATAAACAATTACTAAAATACCTATTACGATATTCAATACAACTAAATCCCAACCTAATACCGCCGACAAAATAATAGCAGGAGCAAAAATGGTTATTCCGGCAGCCAACCCTCTTTGAATAAGAAATAGTATAGCTGTTAGAGTTCTGGTTTTCTTATCAAACCTTCCTTCTAAATATTCATACGCAGTATATACATTTAACTTATGGTAAATAGGAATAAACACCAAGCAAATGATTACCATAGCAATAGGTAAACCGAAATAAAACTGAACAAACCCCATTCCACTATGAAAAGCTTGTCCGGGTGTAGATAAAAAAGTGATGGCACTTGCTTGAGTTGCCATTACAGACAAACCAATAGTCCACCACTTTGTTTCATTACCTCCTTTAATATATTCTTCAACGCTTTTACTTCCTCTTGTTTTCCAAGCTCCGTAAACAACAATAAATAATAAGGTTACGGAAAGAACTATCCAATCAATACTCTGCATATCTATCTACTGTGTAAATTTATTCATGATTATATAAAACAACACTATGTAAATTAAATTTGCTACGAGTACTAAAGTATATTCGCGTTTCCAACTATATTTCTGGGGGCTCATATATTAAAATTTTATTTTTTTGGTTCTTCAAAAAAGCTATCTGCTAATGAAGCTTGAGTTACCAATGCTGAAGAAAACTGTAAAGGTTCTCTTGCCGGTTCGGTAGGATTACCCTTTTCATCTTTCTTGTACCAAGTTAGAGATTTAGGTAACAGCAAACCGTTAACATTTTCCCAATCGTTATAACGAATTATGTTAAATTTATCAGAGGGCTTTTTAGAAAAATACGTAACCGTATAGCCTAACCATTCCATTTGATAGCTTTCCGGGTTGTAATATATAAAATAATTATCATCAGGAGAAGTTCCTACATTGGCTTTATATGATATTTTAATTCCCGGATATGATTTCCCTTCAAAAGTTAGAGGCTCAGTATCCGAATACACAATTCCGTCATCGGCTAACACAAAAGGCATGGCATAAAAGTAAAAATATAAGTTGTAGTAAAAATCAGGTTTTCCTTTAAAAGCTGTAGAATCTTGTTGGCTAAGCCATACTTTTTCACCATCATAACCTAATGAATAAGCATCTGAGCTTACTACTGTTTTTCTGGTTGGTAAATCTACCGTATGTTCTTCACCGTTTACAGAAAAAGACATGGTTTTAGCGTTCTTCCATGTTTTAATACCTCCATGTTTTTCTAACACTTTAGCTAATGCTTCCGGATATTTTTCTTTTTGAATTTCTTCTTTTTCTTCTTTTTTAGCAGATGTTTTGCATGAACTAATAAGTAAGCTTACCGTAAATAGTAGAATTATTTTTTTCATTTTAACGTATAAAGTTTATTCTTTGGTCTGTCGAAAAAACACAATAAAATTACAATGTAAGCATAAAAAAATCCTGAATATATATTCAGGATTCTATTTTTATTCTTTACAAAACAACTAGTCTTTATGCATAAAACGTTGCTTTGCCAATAACTCGTCTTCAGTTTCTACGTTGTTATCATCAGGAACACAACAATCTACCGGACAAACAGCAGCACACTGTGGTTCTTCATGAAAACCTTTACATTCTGTACACTTATCTGCCACAATGTAATAAATTTCATCAGAAATAGGTTCTTGTTCCTCATTTGCGTTTACTTTTCTTCCGTTAGGTAACACAACATCACCTTCCAGGTCGGTACCATCGGCATAACGCCAATCATCAGCACCTTCATATATAGCTGTATTTGGGCACTCCGGTTCACAAGCACCACAATTTATACACTCATCTGTTATTATAATTGCCATAATAAATCACTTTCAGTTTTGTAACTTTGCAAACGCAAAAATAGTTCCAATTTAATTTAGAACCAATATAAATGGAAAATATAAAAAGCAGAATAGACGCTTTTAGTAAATTAGGCGACTTTTTAAGTCAGTTTTCTAACCAAGAAATCACCAAAAAAGAAAATATTCCTTTTAACGATTTATTCTTTGACGGATTTAAACATCAATTAAAAATAGCAGAAGAAAACAATTCATGGTTTACCAAAGATAATTTACTTTTTACTACCGAAAACTGGTCAAAAGCTTTAACTAAAGATAATCTAGAGCATTGGATTACTAATGAATCTATTGGTGCTAATACGCCTAAAAAAATAGCCATTATAATGGCCGGAAACATTCCTCTTGTTGGTTTTCATGATTTTTTATCAGTACTAATTTCCGGACATTCTGTGATAGTAAAACAATCTTCTAACGATAAACATTTACTTCCTTTCTTAGCTAAGTATTTAGAATATGTTGCTCCGGAATTAAAAGGAAAAATTTCATTTACCGAAGGGAAGTTATCTGATTTTGATGCTGTAATAGCAACAGGAAGTGATAACACCGCAAGATATTTTGAATACTATTTTAAAGGAAAACCAAATATCATTAGAAAAAACAGAAACTCTGTAGCTGTTATTACCGGAAACGAAACAGAAAAAGATTTTGAAAAGCTAAGTGAAGATATTTTCAGATACTTTGGTTTAGGCTGTCGTTCAGTTTCTAAACTTTTTGTTCCTAAAGATTTTGATTTTGATTATTTTTTTAGAGGAATGTACAACTCTCATGAAATAATCAACACTGTTAAATATGCTAATAATTATGATTATAATAAAGCAGTGTATTTAATGAGCGAATTTGATATTTTAGAAAATGGCTTTTTAATGATTAAAGAAGATGAAAGTTATGCCTCTCCTATTGCCACCGTTTTTTATGAATATTACGATGATTCTGACAATTTAAAAATTAAATTATATGAAGATCGTGATAAAATTCAATGTGTTGTGGCTAATAATTTCATTGAAAATGAAATAGCTTTTGGACAAACACAATACCCTAATCTTTGGGATTATGCCGATGGTATTAATACCTTAGACTTTTTAGCTAAACTATAAGGTTTACACTTTTATAATTTGCATCTTTGTTAACTAACACGCATCTATAATGAAAAAACATAATTTTAGCGCCGGGCCTTGTATTTTACCGGAAGAAGTATTACAGAAAGCTTCTGAAGCTATTATCAATTTTAATAATGACAATTTATCATTAATTGAAATTTCTCATAGAAGTAAACCATTTGTTCAGGTTATTGAAAAAGCAAGAAGTTTAGCGTTAGAACTTCTTGGTCTTGAAAATAAAGGGTATCAGGCTCTTTTTTTACAAGGGGGTGCCAGTTTTCAATTTTTAATGACTGCTTATAATTTACTAAATAAAAAAGCAGCATACCTAAATACGGGAACTTGGAGTAGCAATGCTATTAAAGAAGCTAAACTTTTTGGTGATTTAGTAGAAGTTGCTACTTCTAAAGACAAAAACTTTAACTACATTCCTAAAAACTATACGGTACCTACAGATGTAGATTATTTTCACTGTACCAGTAATAATACAATATACGGTACACAAATAAAAAGTTTCCCTTCAGTTTCTGTTCCAATGATTTGTGACATGAGCTCTGATATCTTTTCACGTCAGTTAGACTTTTCACAATTTGATTTAATTTATGCAGGTGCTCAAAAAAATATGGGACCAGCCGGAGCTACTTTAGTGGTCGTTAAAGAAGATATTTTAGGAAAAGTAGAACGTACCATTCCGTCTATGTTAAATTACCAACTACATATTGCTAAAGAGAGCATGTTTAACACACCTCCTGTATTTTCAGTATATGTTTCTATGTTAACATTAGAGTGGTTAAAAGACTTAGGAGGCATTAAATTTATAGAAAAAGTTAACGAACAAAAATCAGCTCTTTTATATCATGAAATTGATAGAAACCCTCTTTTTAAAGGTGTAGTAGAAAAAGAAGACAGAAGTCATATGAATGCAACATTTACATTGACTGACGCTTCCTTAACTGAAAAATTTGACACGCTATGGAAAGAAGCCAATATAAATGGACTACACGGTCATAGAAGTGCAGGTGGCTACAGAGCAAGCATGTATAATGCCTTACCTTTGTATAGTGTTCAGGCTTTAGTAGATGTTATGCAAGAACTTGAAAGAAAAGCTTAAAAAACTATAATTATATTTTAGAAAAACTGATAATGAAAATATTAGCAAATGATGGAATTTCTATAAGCGGAATTGCAGCTTTAGAAAAAGGAGGATTTGAAGTTATTAATACTAACGTAGCACAAGAACAACTTGAAAATTATATCAATGATAACTCTATTGATGCTATTTTAGTGGGGCCAACAACCCAAGTACGTCAGGAATTAATTGAAGCTTGCCCTAGTATCAAGCTTATTGGTAAAGCCGGTGCTGATTTAGATACTATTGATGTTGACTTTGCACGTGAAAACGGGGTTCATGTAATACATACCACAGAAGCTGCCGCTAATGCCATTGCAGAACTTGTATTTGCTCATTTATTTGGAATGGTGCGTTTTTTACATCAATCTAACAGAGATATGCCTCTTGAAGGTGACAGCAGATTTAATGCCTTAAAAAAACAATATGCTACCGGAACCGAATTAAAAGGGAAAACATTAGGTATAATCGGAACGGATTCTGCTGCAAATGAAGTAGCTAAAATTGCTATTGGTATTGGCATGAATGTTCTTTTTGTTACCGATAATGCTGAAGAAAAAAACATTACACTTAATTTTTATAACGGTCAGTCTATAAGCTTTACTCCGGAAACTGTTTCATTACAAGAAGTATTAAAAAAATCAGATTTTATTACGTTACATGTTTCAAACCAAAATGAATATGTTATTGGTACCCAAGAATTAAGTAGTATGAAAGATGGTTCAGGTATTATTAACGTTTCTTATGGTGGCGCTTTAGATGAAATAGCATTGGTAAATGCTATTGAAGACGGGAAAATTAAATATGCGGCTTTAGATGTTTTTGAAAACCAACCAACTCCGGAAATACAATTGTTAATGAATCCTGAAATATCGTTTACACCACATATTGGTTCTTCAACAATTGAAGCTAAAGCAAAAATAGATCTTGAATTAGCAAAACAACTTATTGAATTACTTTCAGAATAAACCATGGCAATTGTAAAACCTTTTAAAGCAATTAGAGCTACTCGTGACAAAGTAGCTTTGGTTTCTTCCAAATCATACGAAATTTATACCAATGACCAACTAAATGCTAAGTTGGCCTTTAACCCTTATACGTTTTTACACGTTATTAACCCGGGATATAAATATCACCAAAAAGAAATTACAGGAGAACAACGCTTTAAATTAGTTCACAACAGATACCTTGAATTTAAAGAAGACGGCTACTTAACTCAAGATGAAGTACCCGGATTTTATATTTATCAAAAAACAACTTCTAACCACACTTATTGTGGAATAATTGCCGCTACTTCTGTATATGATTACCACAACAACGTAATTAAAAAACACGAAAGTACTTTACATCAAAGAGAGCTGTTATTTGAAGAATATTTAAAAAATACGGGGTTTAATGCTGAGCCCGTTTTACTCACCTATCCTGATAATACCGTTATTAATTCTATCATAGAAAAATATCGTGTTAACAGGCCTGAGTATGAATTTACTACAACCGATAAAGATTTACATTTACTTTGGATTATTAGTGATGCTGAAGATATTGAAAAAATGATCTCTGCCTTTGGAAAAGTAAATACGCTTTATATAGCTGACGGACATCATCGTTCAACATCTTCTTGCATGTTGGCAGAAAATTTAGCGAAACAAAATCCACAGCATACGGGTAATGAAGCGTACAACTTTTTTATGAGTTACCTTTTACCCGAAAGTCAGTTATGTGTATATGAATTTAATCGATTTATTAAAGATTTAAACGGCTTAACTTCTGAAGAGTTTTTAATCGAATTAGATACTGTTTTTAAAATTGAAAATAAAGGTCAGGAATTATATAAGCCCAAAGAAAAACATCATTTTAGCATGTATTTAGACGGCAATTTTTATTCTTTAACCTTACGTAAATCTGCCTATCAATTTACCGATGAACTAAGTAAATTAGATGCTCAAATTTTATACAAAACGGTTCTAAAACCTATTTTGGGAATTGATGATATCAGAAACAATTCTAAAATAATTTATTCTCAAAATAAATCTGGCGGACTGGAATTAAAAACTAAAGTTGATGAAGGCTCTTTCAGGGTTTCTTTCGGAATGCTGGCAACCAGTATTCAAGAAATAAAAGACATCGTAGATGCCGGACTCATTATGCCTCCTAAAACTACCTATATTGAACCTAAATTAAGAAGTGCTTTAACTATTTATGAATTTTAACAGTTCACCTTATACCTAAAATGATTACAAAAAATTTACACCACATTAAAAGCAGTTTACCTGAACATGTAACCTTAGTAGCGGTTTCAAAAACTAAACCTATTGCTGATATTCAAGAAGCTTACGATGCCGGTCAACGAGTTTTTGGCGAAAATAAAATTCAGGAAATGGTTACCAAGTATGAAGCTCTTCCTAAAGATATAGAATGGCACATGATTGGGCATCTTCAAAAAAATAAAGTAAAGTATATGGCGCACTTTGTGAACTTAATTCACGGAGTTGACAGCTTAAAAACACTAGAGGAAATAAACAAACAAGCGGCAAAACATAATAGAACTATCAATTGTCTTTTACAGGCTAAAATAGCTAAAGAAGATTCAAAGTTTGGTTTATCATTTAATGAAATTGAAGCGATACTTTCTTCAGAAGAAATAACCAAACTTAACAACATAAATATTTCAGGGCTTATGGGGATGGCAACCTTTACAGAAGATGAAAATCAACTGTCAGAAGAATTCTCATCTCTATATAACTTCTATAGTAAGCTAAAAGAAACCTACCCTACACTAACCACACTATCAATGGGAATGAGTGGTGATTATGAGTTAGCTATAGAAAAAGGCAGTAATATGGTTAGAATAGGTAGCTCTATATTTGGTGTTAGAAATTATATTGCTTAGATTTACATTAATCAGCTTAGAAATTTTAAAAGAAAGAAAGAATTGTACGCTATTTTAGATATTGAAACCACAGGGGGTAAATTTAACGAGGAAGGAATTACTGAAATCGCTATTTATAAATACGATGGTCATCAAATAATTGACCAGTTTATAAGCTTAATAAACCCTGAGAGAGAAATTCAAGAATTTGTAGTTAAACTTACCGGTATTAACAATACCATGCTTAGAAATGCTCCTAAATTTTATGAAGTTGCCAAACGTATTATAGAAATAACTCAAGACTGTATTTTGATTGCTCATAATGCCAGTTTTGATTACCGTATTTTACGTACAGAGTTCAACCGTTTAGGATATGACTATAAAAAAAATACGCTTTGTACCGTTACCCTAAGTAAAAGATTAATTAAAGATGCTCCATCATATAGTTTAGGCAAACTATGTCGCTATATGGGAATTCCTGTTACTGATAGGCACCGCGCAAATGGTGATGCTTTTGCTACCGTTAAACTCTTTAAGTTATTATTAGATAAAGATACTGATAAAGAAATTATTACTCAATCTGTAAAATATTTTGATAACAGGCATGAAAAGCAACAAATTATCAGAATATTAGATAAACTTCCGGAAACCCAAGGAGTCTTTTATATTCATAACCAAGAAGGTAATATTATTTTCATAGGAAGAGGTAGTAATTTAAAACATGAGGTTAATAAACAATTCTTAAAGAAGACTACCAAAGCCGAAAGAATACTCAAAAGAGTTTTTGAAGTAACTTACGAAGAAACCGGCAATCCTTTATTAACTCGTTTAAAATATCATTTAGATTTAGAGAGTGTTCGCCCCAAGTATAATATAATACGGAAACGAAAAAATACAGGAAAAGATTTTAACAATCCTAACTTTATAATAATTGATAAAGGTCGAATTCCTGAGGAAAATGCTGTTATTTTGATAGAGAATAATGAAGTAATAGGATATACTTTTACCAACCTAGCTTTTCAGGAACACCAAATAGACATCTTAAAATCTATGCTAACTCCTATTGAAAATAAAGAATTAGCAAAAATTATAATCAAAAATTATCTTTTAAGAAATAAAGTCCATAAAATTGTTCGTTTAAATGACGAATTACCTGATAATAACTATTACTTTTCAGGAACTGAATAATATTTTACAAGTCAACTCTTAGGATTTAACGGAAACAACTAAAAAATTTCGTAACAAAAGTAAAAGCTTTGCTTTGTGAGCAAATCATTGTTACTTAATTAACTTTTTTAATCCAAACGGATTTATAGTATCATCCAACTTAAAATAGTAAAACAAATAACTTTAGATGAATTCAATTGAAATCATTGTATTAAATTTTTCTGAAATCAGAAGAAGAAGCATCAAATTATGGAGTGCAATTCCTGAAAAATACCTGAATTGGAAACCCGACGAAAATGCTTTTAGCTGTATTGAAATGATTAGACATGTTTTGGAAGGAGAACATCTTTTTCATAAAATAATAGAAAATCGTGGCAATTTAGGTGAGTACCAATCGCCATGGAAAGAGCTTCCTTATACAAGTTTAAAAAACGAATTAGATTTTGCTGAAGATTATCGTAATTCTTTTATTAATATGATTCATCAATTAAGCGAATCTGATTTAGAGCATATAAGAATAGAAAGATCTGAAGTTGGGCAAAGTAAAAAATTAGGAGATTATTTAAACCGAATTGCCTATCACGAGTCTGTACATACCGGTCAACTATTAAGTTATTTAAGAACCATTGGCGTTGAAAGAGCCAACATTTGGGATTAGCACAAAATATTACAAAATAAAACAGCCTCATTAAAAATGAGGCTGTTTTGTTTATATACTACTTTTATTTACTTAAGTACATCTTACGACGTGCATACAGTTCGTAAAACTGATCGTCACGTAAACTATCTATAAATAAGATACTTTCACCTGTACTCTTCATTTCAGGTCCTAATTTCTTATTTACTTTAGGGAATTTATTGAAAGAGAATACCGGTTGCTTAATCGCAAATCCTTCTAATTGAGGATTAAAATTAAAGTCTGTAACTTTTTTCTCTCCTAACATTACCTTTGTTGCATAATTTACATAAGGTTCTTTATACGCCTTCGCAATGAAAGGAACCGTACGTGATGCACGTGGGTTGGCTTCAATAATATATACCTTATCATCTTTAATAGCAAATTGAATATTGATTAATCCAACCGTTTTTAATGCTAAAGCAATGGTTTTGGTATATTCTCTAATTTGCTCTAATACTAATTCTCCTAAGTTAAATGCCGGTAATGTTGCATTAGAATCTCCTGAGTGAATTCCACAAGGCTCAATGTGTTCCATAATTCCTATGATGTACACATTTTCTCCGTCACAAATAGCATCCGCTTCAGCTTCAATAGCTCCTTCTAAATAGTGATCTAATAATAACTTATTATTTGGTATTTTTCTTAATAAATCAACAACGTGTTCTAATAATTCCTCTTTGTTGATTACGATTTTCATCCCCTGGCCTCCTAACACATATGAAGGACGTACTAATATTGGAAAATCTAATTCATCTGCTAAAGCCAAGGCTTCATCAGCTGTTTCAGCAACTCCAAATTCAGGGTATGGTATATTATTGTCTTTTAATAAGGTTGAGAAACTTCCTCTGTCTTCCGCTAAATCAAGTGCTTTAAAGCTTGTTCCTATAATAGGAATACCGTATCTATCTAATTTTTCAGCTAACTTAAGTGCTGTTTGCCCTCCTAACTGAACAATTACTCCTTCCGGTTTCTCATGTTTGATGATATCATAAATATGTTCCCAAAAAACCGGTTCAAAATATAATTTATCAGCCGTGTCAAAATCTGTAGAAACTGTTTCAGGGTTACAGTTAATCATGATTGTTTCATAACCACATTCTGCTGCGGCTAATACTCCGTGCACACAACAGTAATCAAACTCAATTCCTTGCCCTATTCGGTTAGGTCCTGACCCTAGAACTATAATTTTCTTTTTATCTGTAACAATACTTTCGTTGGCGATTATTTTTTCACCGTTAGCTGTTTCAATTTCACTTTCAAATGTAGAGTAATAATATGGTGTTTTAGCTGTAAACTCAGCCGCACAGGTATCTACTAACTTGTATACACGTTTAACTCCTAGCTCTTCACGTTTATTATATACCTGACTTTCTAAACAACCAAGCATATGAGCTATTTGTCTATCACCATACCCTTTTTGTTTTGCTTCAAGTAATAAATCTCGGTCAACAGTATCTATACGGTATTTAGAAATCTCTTTTTCAAGTTCATGAAGTTCTTCATATTGTTTCAAGAACCACATGTCTATCTTAGTAATTTCATGTATTTTACTTAATGGCATTCCTATTTGAATAGCATCGTAAATAGCAAATACACGATCCCAAGAAGCATATTTTAATTTATCTTTAATTTGATTATAGTCTTTATAGCCTTTTCCATCGGCACCAATTCCGTTACGTTTAATCTCTAAAGACTGAGTGGCCTTGTGTAAAGCTTCCTGAAAAGAACGACCGATTCCCATTACTTCTCCTACTGCTTTCATTTGTAAACCTAAAGTTCTGTCTGAACCTTCGAACTTATCAAAGTTCCAACGAGGAATTTTTACAATTACATAATCAAGTGTAGGTTCAAATAAAGCAGAAGTAGATTTTGTTATTTGATTCTCTAATTCATCCAGTGTATATCCTATAGCAAGTTTAGCTGCTATTTTAGCAATTGGATATCCTGTAGCTTTAGAAGCTAAAGCTGATGAACGAGATACACGCGGGTTAATTTCAATAGCAATAATATCTTCATTCTCATCAGGAGATACCGCAAACTGCACATTACATCCTCCGGCAAATTCTCCTATCGATCGCATCATTTTTATAGCCATGTCACGCATTTTCTGATAGGTTTTATCAGAAAGTGTCATTGCCGGTGCCACAGTTATAGAGTCTCCGGTATGAATCCCCATCGGGTCCATATTTTCAATAGAACAGATAATAACTACGTTATCATTATCATCACGCAACAATTCTAATTCAAACTCCTTCCATCCCATCATTGCTTTATCAATCATTACCTCATGTATCGGAGAAATCTCTAAACCTCTTGATAATAACTCTTCAAACTCATTCTCATCATATACAATAGATGCTCCGGCTCCTCCTAAAGTAAATGAAGCTCTAATACATAGCGGAAAACCAAATTGTTGTGCAATTTCTTTTCCTTTCAAAAATGATGTAGCTGTTGCTTGCGGTGCCATAGGAACTCCTATTTCTTCCATTAACAAACGAAACTTATCACGATCTTCAGTTATATTAATAGCATCAATATCAACTCCTATAATTTCTACTCCAAAATCTTTCCATATTCCTTTTTCATCTGCTTCAATACAAAGGTTAAGAGCTGTTTGCCCTCCCATTGTAGGTAAAACCGCATCAATTTGCGGATGTTCTTTTAGAATATGAATAATTGATTTGGTGGTTAATGGTAAAAGATAAACGTGGTCGGCCATTGACGGATCTGTCATAATTGTTGCCGGGTTAGAATTGATTAATACAGTTTCAATTCCGTCTTCTCGCAATGAACGAAGTGCTTGTGATCCTGAGTAATCAAATTCACATGCTTGACCAATTACAATAGGTCCTGATCCGATAATTAAAATTGATTTAAGGTCTTGTCTTTTAGGCATTACTTATGTGTGTTGTATAGTTGTGTATAAAAAATATATTTACAAGGTATAAAAAAAGGTGTTACTAAAAAAAGTAACACCTCTATATTTAATGATAATATACCATTATTTCTTAGGTCTCGCTACAGACGAAACAGTCAATTTCTTTCTTCCCTTTGCTCTTCTTCTAGCTAATACTTTGCGTCCATTAGCAGAAGCCATTCTCTCTCTGAAACCGTGTTTGTTTCTTCTCTTGCGTTTTGATGGTTGATACGTTCTTTTACTCATTACAATATATCTTAAATATCTTCTTTAATTAATTCTTGCTTTTGTGAAATTCCGTCTGCTAAAAGCGTGGGCAAATATACAACAGTTTTTTAGTCTGACAAATCCAATTTCTTTTTTTTTTGAAAAAAAATCACTTTGTTAAAAATATATCTTTTTCAACATTTTTGTTTGCCGTGTTTTCCAGAGTTCTTACTTTTGCGCAAACCTAACAATACCATGAATAACACAAAATACGTTTTTGTAACAGGAGGCGTAACATCATCCCTTGGAAAAGGAATTATAGCTGCTTCATTAGCTAAATTAGTACAAGAGAGAGGCTATTCTGTAACCATACAAAAACTTGATCCATACATTAACATAGACCCGGGAACTTTGAATCCATATGAACATGGGGAATGTTATGTAACTGATGATGGTGCTGAAACTGATTTAGATTTAGGGCACTACGAACGTTTTTTAAATATTCCTACTTCACAAGCTAACAATGTTACTACCGGACGTATTTACCAGTCTGTAATTAATAAAGAGCGTAAAGGAGAGTTTTTAGGTAAAACCGTTCAAGTTATACCTCATATTACTGACGAAATCAAACACCGTATCCAAATTTTAGGAAATACAGGAGAGTATGATATTGTTATCACAGAAATCGGAGGTACTATTGGTGACATAGAATCTTTACCTTATGTAGAGGCTGTTCGTCAATTACAATGGGAATTAGGTGAAGAAAATGCTATTGTTGTTCACTTAACTTTAGTTCCTTTTTTAGCTGCGGCTGGAGAGCTAAAAACCAAACCTACACAACACTCTGTTAAAATGTTAATGCAAAGTGGAGTGAGTCCTGATATTTTAGTATGCAGATCAGAACACGAAATAAACAGTACTATAAAACGTAAATTAGCTTTATTCTGTAATGTTAAGCAACAAGATGTTATTCAATCTTTAGATGCTGAAACTATTTATGATGTTCCTAATTTAATGTTTGAAGAAGGTTTAGATTATGTTGTGTTAGATAAATTACGTTTATCTACCAGAAAACAACCTAAATTAAAAGCTTGGAATAATTTCTTATCAAGACATAAAAATCCTGCTCACACGGTTGAAATTGGTTTAGTGGGTAAATATGTAGAATTACATGATTCTTATAAATCAATTACTGAAGCTTTTATTCATGCAGGAGCTGCTAATAAAACGAAGGTAAATGTTCGTTGGATCCATTCAGAAGAATTAACTCCTAAAAATGCTGTTGAAATGCTTACCGGATTAAATGGAGTTTTAGTAGCACCTGGTTTTGGTGACAGAGGTATTGAAGGTAAAATTGCTGCTGTGCAGTATGTAAGAGAAAACAACATTCCTTTCTTAGGAATTTGTTTAGGAATGCAAATGGCAGTTATAGAATTTGCCCGTAATGTTTTAGGCTTAAAAAATGCGAACTCTACAGAAATGAATCCTAAGGTTACCAATCCGGTAATTAGTTTAATGGAAGAACAAAAAGGAGTTACTGATAAAGGTGGAACCATGCGTTTAGGTGCTTGGGACTGCCAATTAACACAAGATTCAAAGGTATTTGAAGCATACAAGGATGAATTAATAAGCGAACGTCACCGTCATCGTTACGAATTCAATAATAAGTATAAAGAACAAATTGAAGCTGCCGGAATGAAAACAACCGGAATTAATCCTAAAACAGGGTTAGTTGAAATAGTAGAAGTACCTGCTCACCCTTGGTTTGTAGGTGTACAATACCATCCGGAGTATAAAAGTACGGTTCTAAATCCGCATCCTTTATTTGTAAACTTTATTAAAGCGGCTTTAAAACAATCTAAAAAATAAATCTATTAAAAAATCCTGCACATTAAAGTAGCAGGATTTTTTATTTCACTTTGGAACAGCCTTTGAACTGTATAGTAATACAAAATTAATCAGCGTAAAACTAAATAAAATAGTGCCAGTTTTACTACCTTTGTCGGGTTTTTCAAAAAATAGAAAAACACATACTGACAGGTTGACATTTATAAAATATATCAATGGAACAAAAAAAATTTGATTTTAATTCCTTTATAGGAATGCTTTTATTAGGGGGTATTTTACTTTGGTGGATGAATACCAGAGAACCGGAAACAACTCCTGATACATCTACAGAAGTACAAACAGAACAAGTTACTGAATCTTCTACCACAGCTACATCAGATAATACTACCGAAATTGCTAATGATTCTTTAAAACAAATAGCATTACAAAATAAATTAGGTGCATTTGCTTACGGTGCCTTAACCAGTAAAGAGGGAACAACTGTTTTAGAAAATAACTTAGTTAAATTAACAATTGACAATAAAGGAGGGCAAATCAAAGAAGCTTTGTTAAAGAATTTTAAAACGTATGATTCTTTACCTTTATACTTAGTTAAAAATAATAACGCTTCATTTAATATCAACTTTGGTACTACAGATAATCGTACTTTAAATACTCAAGAATTACTTTTTACGCCATCTCTTACTAACAATGGAGATTCTCAGGTACTTTCTATGAAATTAAAAGTAGCAGAAAATCAATTTTTAGAGTATCGTTATGAAATGAAAGCTAACGATTACCGTGTTGGTTTTGCTGTAAGATCGCAAGGGTTAAGCAATGTTATTAATAGCTCTCAACAAATTAATTTAGATTGGAAATTAAATGCTTATCGTCAAGAAAAAAGTATGAAAACCGAAAATACTATGTATTCTTGGTATTACTTTAAAGCCGATAACGAAGTTGATTACATAAGACCCGGAAAATCTGAAGTGGTTAATGATGTTAATTGGGTGTCTTTTAAACAACATTTTTTCTCTTCTGTGTTACTTAGTGATACTGCTTTAAACAATGCTACCTTAACCTCTACCGATTTAGTTAAGGATAAAGAAAAAGATACTGTTTTTACCAAAGCTTATGAGTTAAAAACTCCGTTAGCATTAACTAATGGCGAATTAAACTATAACATGCAATGGTTTTACGGACCAACTGACTATAACTTATTAAAGACGTATAAAGGAACAGATTTAGATGAAACTGCCGATTTAGGTTGGGGTATTTTTGGTACGTTAAACCGTTATGTATTTTATCCTGTTTTTAACATGTTAAAAGGATTTATTGGTAATTACGGTTTAATTATCATTTTAATGACTATTGTTGTACGTATTATTATGTCTCCGGTACTTTATAAATCGTATTTATCAAGTGCTAAAATGAAAGTTATTCGTCCGGAGATGGAGGAGATTAATAAAAAATATCCTGGTAATGAAAACGCATTAAAGCGTCAGCAAGAAATTATGGCGGTTCAGCGAAAAGCCGGAGTAAGTATGATGTCCGGATGTATTCCTGCTTTATTACAAATGCCTGTTTTCTTTGCTTTATTTAAGTTTTTCCCTACCAATATTGATTTCAGACAAAAAAGCTTCTTATGGGCAAACGATTTATCTTCTTATGATACTATTTTTAAATTACCATTTTCAATTCCTTTTTATGGTAATCATGTAAGTTTGTTTCCAATTTTAGCTTCGATAGCTATCTTCTTTTACATGAAGATGAACCAAAGCCAGCAAGCTAATATGCAAGCACCTCCTCAAGAAGGAATGCCTGATATGAGTAAAATGATGAAGTGGATGATTTATTTCTCTCCTATTATGATGTTATTCTTCTTTAACAACTATGCTAGTGGGTTAAGTTTATACTACTTTATTTCAAACTTATTAACTATTGCTATTATGCTTGTTATTAAAAACTTTGTAATTGACGAAGCTAAGATTCATGCACAAATAGAAGAAAATAAAAAGAAGCCTGTTAAAAAGAGTAAATTCCGTGAACGTTTAGATGCGGCAATGAAACAAGCTCAAGAACAACAAGCTGCACAACAGAGAGGTAAAAAATAATTACTGTATAAATAGTAAAATATATAAAGAAGGTCTTCATTTTTTGAAGGCCTTTTTCTTTATATACTTCTGATCATTTAACCATTATATCTTATCATCAAGGTTAAAATATATTTTGTACACCATTTTTAACTTTTAAAAATTTGGGTGTACACACTTTGTACACCGTTTTCAATTTTATTTTTTTGGGGTGTACAGCAACTGTACACCGCTTTTTAAAAAAAATATTTTTGGTGTACAAATTATTCTAATAAGGTAAACTGTTACTACTCTTTATCTCTATCTCTCTTTAAAAGTTTTTTTATATAACTTTCTTTAAAAAGTAACGTTGTATACTCATACTAAAAAAGCATCCTACCAAAATTGGTAGGATGCTTTTTAATATTATTTTATTTAAATATAGTATCTAGTCTTTATATACCCCCATGTTAGCATATTTATCCATACGTTGTGATACTAATTCATCAATGCTTAATTTCTTTGTATCTTTTAAAGCTTTCAAGATTTGTTTTCTAACCGCTTCAAAAGCTCCTTCTCTATCAGAGTGTGCTCCGCCTACCGGCTCGTTAATAATACCGTCAACAATTTTTAGCTTCATTCCGTCAGCAGCTGTTAATTTTAACGCTTCTGCAGCTCTTTCTTTTTGATCCCAGCTTCTCCATAAAATAGAAGAACAGTTTTCAGGAGATATTACTGAGTACCATGAGTTTTCTAACATATAAACTCTATCTCCTACTCCTATTCCTAAAGCTCCTCCAGAGGCTCCTTCACCTATAATAATAGTGATAATTTGTGTTTTTAAACACGACATTTCAAAGATATTTCGTGCTATAGCTTCTCCTTGTCCTCTTTCCTCCGCTTCTAATCCAGGATATGCACCCGGTGTATCAACAAAAGTTACAACAGGAATTCCAAATTTTTCAGCCATACGCATTAAACGTAATGCTTTACGATATCCTTCAGGATTAGCCATACCAAAATTACGGTATTGACGTGTTTTAGTATTGTATCCTTTTTGCTGCCCGATAAACATAAAAGATTGGTCTCCTATTTTCCCTAATCCTCCAATCATGGCCTTATCATCTTTTACACTTCTATCACCATGTAATTCCATAAACGTATTACCACAAAGAGCACGTATATAGTCTAATGTATAAGGTCTGTTTGGATGACGAGATAATTGTACCCTTTGCCAAGCAGTAAGGTTTTTATATATTTCTTTTTTAGTGTCTTCTAATTTCTTTTCTATTTTGCTACATGTTTCAGTAACATCTACATCACTTTCTTTTCCTATGTCATAGCATTTTGCCAATTGATCTTCTAATTCTTTAATTGGCATTTCAAAATCTAAATATTCCATAGTATATAGTTTGATTTTTCTACTTAATTAATCAGTTGTTTGTAAAGGCAAACATACTAAAAATTTATACAGTTAATTAATTACAACTCCTTTTTTACCTCTTTTTTGTTCTAATTTTTTTTCTTATAGAGGCACTATTTTTTATCAATCCGTTTAATAAAACAACAAACAAAACAATACATGCTCCGTAGTAAAATTCAGGATTCATTTGTTCTTTTTCTCCAAATATAATAAGGGCCAAAATAATGGCATATATAGGCTCTAAATTAATCGTAAGCATTACAGTATAAGGTGTTAAATACCTCATTACTTTTACAGAAGCTATAAAAGCATAAGCCGTACAAATACTACTCAACACAGATAAATAAAACCAGTCTGACATTGATAACTTAAAGAATGTTACTGAAAATTGATTGGTAAATAATAAAAATAGGGTTACTCCTAAAACACCAAATAATAATTGATAAAATGATATTACGGTAGCTTCATATTTTTTTACATAAACTCCGTTTAATACCGAAAATAGCGCTGATAAAAACGCCGATATTAAAGCATAAACAATTCCGAGTGTGTATTGACTTTCAAAGTTGAAAATTATATACAATCCTCCAATAACCATTAACCCTAGTAAAATTTCAATTGCTTGAATTTTTCTTTTAAAAAAAAGAGGTTCAATTAATGAAGCAAAAAAAGCTCCTGTACTCATGGTTACTAAGGCTACTGATACATTTGATACCTTTATTGCTTTAAAAAAGGTTATCCAATGTACTGCTATTATAATTCCGGAAATTATAAATTTAAAGATGGCCTTTTTTTCTATTTCAAAACTTTTCTTTTTGAATAGAAAATAGATGGCTATAAATACAACTGCTAATAACATTCTGTACCAAACCAACGGTATTGCATCAATCGTTATTAAAGCTCCTAAAATAGCCGTAAACCCCCATATAAATACAATAAAATGGAGTAACAGGTAATTTTTAAGTTTATTTTCTTGCATTTATATATAAGTAAATTGCGTAAGCACCAAAGCAAATATTAGGCATCCAAACATTAATAAAAGGATTTGCTCCCGCCACAGCCCCTAAAACTTCTCCTATTTTCATAAAGAATACATAAACAAACATAGCTGCTAAACCTAAAGCCAGGTTTAATCCTAAACCTCCTCTTTTTTTCTTGTGTGCTAATGCTACTGCTATTAAAGTTAAAATATAAGAGGCTATAGGTAAACTGGTTCTCTTGTATAATTCTACGTAATATGCATTAAGGTTTTTAATTCCCCTGCTTTTAGAAATCTTAATAAAATCTTTTAATTCACCCGATCTCATTTCTTGGGCGATAATTGATTTATAATTAAGATCATTAGGTGTAAAGGCAAAAGTAGTATCTAAGGAGTTTCCTGTAAAAATACTATCTCTTTTTTTAAAAACTTTACGTGCTTTCCAGTTATATAATTTAAAAGTACTGTCTTTAGTATTCCAATTTATATTATCTGCTGTAAGTTTATATTTTAGGTGAATACCGTCATAAGTTTCTGTAGAAAAGTTATATCCTGAATTTCTTTCTAAATTAAAGTTTTGAATAAAAATATATGTACTGTCATTTAATTGTAAACTAAAATCTCGTACTGTATGATCTACATACTCTTTACTAGAAAGGTATTTTTTTTCAAAAAGTCTTCTTGTTTTACTACTGGTAGGAACAAAAAAGTGGTTCATTAATAAAGCCACCGTTGTTAAAATAGTTGCTCCAACAAAATAAGGGTAAAGAAAACGTGTAAAGGATATTTGCGAACTATTAATAGCTACAATTTCTGTGTTGTTTGCCAGCTTAGATGTAAATAGTATGACCGCAATAAATAATGCTAACGGCATAAATGTATTTGCGTAGTAGATTATAAAATTTTTATAATAATCATTTACTACCTCAAACAACGTTAAGTTTTCATGGCGTAAAAACTTATCGATTTTCTCAGCTATATCAATGGCAACCGCTATTGGTATTAATATTAAAAGGGTAAATAAAAAAGTTACCAAATAACGTTTTAATATGTATCTATCTAATAGTTTCAATCTTACAAACGTTTATTCATTTGTTTAACCATCTTATCTTTCCAAGTAGAAAAATCTCCTTCTAAAATATGCTTTCTTGCCTCTCTAACAAGCCATAAATAAAAACCTAAATTATGTATGGAAGCTATTTGTTTACCTAACATTTCATTAGCTGCAAAAAGATGTCTTAAATACGCCTTTGAATACATCGTATCTACGTAGGTTATTCCCATTTCATCAATTGGAGAAAAGTCATTTTCCCATTTTTTGTTTTTAATATTGATTGATCCGTGGGCAGTAAACAGCATTCCATTTCTTGCGTTTCGTGTTGGCATAACACAATCAAACATATCAACTCCTAAAGCTATGTTTTCTAAAATATTAATAGGAGTTCCTACCCCCATTAAATAACGTGGTTTGTCTTCCGGTAAGATACTACATACCACATCGGTCATTGCATACATTTCCTCTGCCGGCTCACCTACTGATAGTCCTCCGATTGCATTTCCTTCAGCTCCAACTGAAGCGATAAACTCTGCTGATTGTTTTCTTAAATCTGTATAGGTACTTCCTTGTACTATTGGAAAAAGTGTTTGATTATATCCATATTTTACGGGTACTTTTTCAAGATGATTAATACATCTTTTTAACCAACGATGCGTCATGTGCATAGATTGTTTGGCGTATGTATAATCACATGGATAAGGCGTACATTCATCAAAAGCCATAATAATATCGGCTCCGATTGATCGTTGAATTTCCATAACACTTTCCGGAGTAAAAAAATGTAATGAACCGTCAATATGGCTTTTAAATTTTACTCCTTCTTCATTTATTTTTCTTCTTCCGGATAAAGAATATACTTGGTACCCTCCACTATCTGTTAAAATATTACGATCCCAATTCATAAACTTGTGCAAACCTCCTGCTTGCTCAAGAATTTCTGTTTGAGGTCGTAAATAAAGATGATACGTATTACCTAAAATAATATCAGGATTTATCTCATTTTTTAATTCTGACTGATGTACTCCTTTTACCGTACCTACTGTACCTACCGGCATAAATATAGGCGTTTCAATTGTTCCGTGATCTGTGGTGATAACACCTGCACGCGCCTTACTTTTCGGGTCTGTTATTTTTAAATCAAACTGCATAGTCGGCAAAGATACACATGTAAGTTTAATGTTGGAAAGTAGAAAGTTAAAAGTTTCATATTGTTTTTATTTTTAGCTTTAGAAGCAAAATTATGATTAGTCATAAACCGCCATTTCTTATATGTATATTAATACATAGTATTAGTTTATTACACGTATCTAGTGATAAATAAAAAAGCCCTCAAAAAATGAGGGCTTTTTTATTTATCGTTATTTTTCTTAGAATATTACCATTTTTTGCGTACAACGTGCTAAACTTGGTCTTCTTTCATAATCAAACCCTAAAGTAATCATATGCGTTCCGTAATTAAAATCTTGAGTTTTATTCATATTAATACTAAACCCGTAAGAAGCATAAAAATTCCCTTTTTTTAATCCGAATAATGGGGCAATAGCATTAGGACGGAAAAATTGGTCATTTAAAAAAGTATAACTTAATCCTGCCCAAACATAGCCGTCTCTTACTCCTTTTCTTGCCTTAACGTTTAAGTCAGTTCTAGAACGTTTATCAAACTCTCTGTATTCCACTAATATAGAAGGCTCTAATTCAAACTCTCTACTTATTTTGGCAAATACATATGAGGTAAATAAATTATACTTTCTCAGTATTTTAGGCTCACTAGAATCAAACTCTTTGGTCTTTTTGTCTAATAAATTCACCACATTGGCACTGATACTAAAACGTTCATATCGGTATAACATTCCTACATCAAAATTTGAATTTCCATAGGCTCTGTTAGGCACAGGTTGTGACGTATTATTTTGAGAGGTATCAATACCAAATTGAATATAACTATACGTTAATGCAAAAGATAAAAAGCTATCATGGAAATCACTTAATGTTAAGTGACTGGCAAAAGATAATTTGGCTCCTTGCTGTGATGTATAACCGTTTTTATCATTAAAAACAGTTATACCTCCACCAAATGTATCTGCTAAACGAGCTTCAACAGTTAATGACTGTGTATCTGGTGCTCCTTTAACTCCTATCCACTGACTTACACCATTTAACCTAATTTGTAAACCGGTACCAATACCAGCATAGGCAGGTGAAACTAAAAATGGGTTATCTGCCAAGTGAATTACATATTGTGGTAATTCAACTTCTTGTGCAGAAATTTTAAGACTGCAAACTATAATACTTATTATTAATACTATCTTTTTCATGATTATCTGTATAGTGTAAAGTGACCCATTATTTTTCTCTCTTGACCTGATAATTCTTTAAAGTATATGGTATACCAGTAATCTCCTGATGGTAATTCTTTACCGTCATACTTACCGTCCCACCCTTGATGTGAGCCTTCAAATGTTGTTATTTGTCGTGCATATCTATCATAAATAAATACTTTAATATCATGATAGTCTTCAACATTGATTGGGTACCAGTAATCATTTGTTCCATCTCCATCCGGAGTAAATAAGTTTGGTACTTCAATAGTAATATATACACCCTCTACAATTATTTCAACCTCACATCCTCTACTATCTCTTACAACGATTCTATAATCTCTGGTTTCAAGAATTGTAAATTGGTTATCCGGACCAAAATCTCCACCATCAACACTGTACTCATAAGGAGGTAAACCAAAACTTGCGTTAGCTATTAAGGTATTCTTTTGAGTATCATCTACTGCTAATGCTAACTGCTGAATATCTATAACTTCAGGTACGATAACAGAAACCGGACATCCGCTTGTAATGTGTTCTGCTTCAACTGTGTAATTAGCACTTGGAGCTACATTAGTAAATACTCCTGTATCATTTGAAGTTACTAACACACCGTTATCATATAAAGAGTAAACTACTACATCTTTATATTCATCTTGAACATTTGCATTAATTACATTACCTACCGGACAAGTATAATTTAAAGCAGCCTGTAATTGTAAAGCAATAGCCTTAGTTGTTGTTATTACAGTATTTAAAGGTGTAGCAGAACAAGGTGCATTTACCGGACGAACAGAAATACCATATTTCATATTATCTCTAATTCCTTCTGCTGCTCCTAAAACTATCGTTCCTTCCGGATACGTTCCAGGTAAATCTACTCCATTAATACTTACTATATAATTAGTTGTAGATCCTGTAACAGAACCTCCTGTTGCCTCAATAGTAATAGTTGGACTTGGATCTGTACTACATACTTGTTGCGTAACACCTACTAAAGATATATTTACCGCTGTAGGCTCAGCTATTTGTACTTGAATAATTTCATAACATCCTACTCTATCTTTTACAGTAATTGTATAATCACCCGGAGCAAGATTTTCAAATACATTTGTTGTAACAAACTTGCTAGGATCAAATCCCGGACTTATGTTGTATTCATATCCTTCATTTCCTCCTTGAGGTGTTACCGTTATTGTACCATCTGTACTACCGTTACATGTAACATGTGTATGTAATTCACTTAATCTTAATACTTCAGGTTCTACAATATCATGTAATGCTGTATCTATCTCACAAACATCTCCATTTGCATTACTACTGTACACTCTAATCTTATAGGTTCCAACCGGTAATCCAGAGAACATATTAGATGTTTGTATTGGTCTGATGATTGCATCAGAAGCGTCTAATAATTCATATTGGTAATTACCTAAACCTCCTGAAACTGTTGCCGATAAAACTCCATTATTTTCACCATTACAAGTTACAAAACCAGCTTCTACATTTAATTTAGACGCTATAGCTTCATAAGGATCAACAGTTACAAGAGTAAACGGATCTGAGATACATCCATTAGCGTCTCTAACATAAAACTCGTGTTTACCTGCATCTACATTAAATATATTGCTTGCCACGAAGTTTACACCATCCATACTATAAGTATAACCTCCTGTTCCACCTGTTCCTGTTACTTCAATTGTTGACTGGTTTCTATTACATGTAATAGGATCAATAATTGATGCTTGCGCCACAACTTTGGTAGGATCTGTTATTGTTATGTTGATTGGTGCGCTTTGACATGAATAATCATCATAAACCGTAACAATATAAGCTCCAGCTTCAAGGTTTGTAAATACATTACTACTTTGATTTGCTGAAACTGTTCCGTCAGGATATGTTAATGTATAGGTATATACTGGTGGATTTCCTTGACCTCCTGTAGCATTTGTTACTGTAATTGTAGCTGAATTATCTCCGTTACAAGCATTATCTGTTACTGTATAAGTTGCTGTTATTGGTGTTGGATCAATTAACTCAAATGTTACTGTTTCCGTACAACCATTTAAATCTCTAACAGTAGCAGAATATTGTCCTGCATTTAATCCTTCAATAGTGCTATTAGTACTAAAGTTCTGGATTGTTGTTCCTGTAGTTGTATTTATTAACTCATATTCATAAGCTCCCCAACCTCCATTAGCAGTTAAGGTAACTTCTCCGGAATTAGGTCCGATACAACTTATTAATGATGGTGTAGCAGTTAAACCTAGCCCTACTACAGGTTCCTCAATACGCACTGTTGGTGAAGTTACCGGACAGAATGGACTTGAAGTCATGGTTACAACTACATAATATTCTCCTGCTGATAAACTGCCTACCGTGCTTAAAACACCTCCGGTATTACCCGTTACAACACCACCTACGGCAAAATCATCTCCTGTTCCTGCTGTTCCATTGGTGTTCATTAACTGGTAATCGTAACTGCCTGTATATGGACTACTACTACTAAAGTCAAACGTTAATTCTCCTGTAGCCGTTCCTATACATGATACATCTCGCGCTTTATTGATATTTATATCAAATAACGGTTCTTCATTTACTTGATGAACTGTTGTTAATCTACAACCTGTTACCGGGTTATAAATTGTAATCTCATATATTCCTGTAGCTAAACCTGTAAAGACTTCCGGATTGGCCATTGGAGAACTTTGAGTCAAATTATAAACAGTTCCATTAATACCAGTTACCGTATATTCTACATTTGGAATTGGTGCTACAGATGTATAACTAATACTTATGTTTTCACCAGTAGCACAATCAATAGCTTTGCTTACCGTTATAACAGGATCACTTAATTTATTAAACGGTGCAATATTTACCGTTGTACTTCCTGTACAATTATTACTGTCATAAACTGTTACAGCTACTGTACCGCCTGATTCATCTGTGGT
>NZ_JBOCUK010000019.1:0-575 GCF_050606265.1 Tenacibaculum sp. TC6
TCTTCATCTTTATAATCGATGTTGGTATTATCGGCATTCAGCGCGATGGTGGTTAAGGTTTCTAAGTTCTTGATATCAATGATAGTCGGATTTCCGTTTTCATTGGTATAGGTAAAGGTTCCATCGGCATTGGCAACAATTGTGGTCAGCGTCTCCAGATTCTTCACCAAATTGGTTAAGTTCAGCTGTGTAGTAACCCCATCTTCATCTTTATAATCGATGTTGGTATTATCGGCATTCAGCGCGATGGTGGTTAAGGTTTCTAAGTTCTTGATATCGATGATAGTCGGATTTCCATTTTCATCGGTATAGGTAAAGGTTCCATCGGCATTGGCAACAATTGTGGTCAACGTTTCCAGATTCTTCACCAAATTGGTTAAGTTCAGCTGTGTGGTATTTCCATCTTCATCTTTATAATCGATGTTGGTATTATCGGCATTCAGCGCGATGGTGGTCAAGGTTTCTAAGTTCTTGATATCAATGATAGTCGGATTTCCGTTTTCATCGGTATAGGTAAAGGTTCCATCGGCATTGGCAACAATTGTGGTCAACGTTTCCAGATTCTTCACCAAATT
>NZ_JBOCUK010000019.1:675-68967 GCF_050606265.1 Tenacibaculum sp. TC6
GGTTAAGTTCAGCTGTGTGGTATTTCCATCTTCATCTTTATAATCGATGTTGGTATTATCGGCATTCAGCGCGATGGAGGTTAAGGTTTCTAAGTTCTTGATATCAATGATAGTCGGATTTCCGTTTTCATTGGTATAGGTAAAGGTTCCATCGGCATTGGCAACAATTGTGGTCAGCGTCTCAATATTTTTAATAACATCACCTAAATTAACACTTCCTCCATTAAGAAGGTTTAATGTGTTTGTTGTATTATCAAAAGTTAGTACTTGAATTTCATTGGTTGGATCACTATCAGCATCATTAATTAATGAACTTAAATTAACAGTTCCCCAATCACCAAGTGTTAGCTCATTTGTTAGTTCATTAAAAATTAACTGTCTGCTACTTATAGAGTCGCATAAACTAACCCATGTCATATTACTATATTGGAAAATACATTTTTGGTCAGTATTATAAACAATAGCACCTTCTAATGGGTAAATACTATTCATTTGACTGTCTGTAACTCTCGTAATAACAAGAACCTTATTATTACTTTCTAATTCAAGAATAGAGCTGTCATGAATTACATTCGGATTATCTCCAATTTTTACTTGTGCTAGTAAATTTATAGAAGATAAAAAAAATAAAGCGAGTAAAGTAATTATTCTCTTCATAATATCAAGATATTAAAAGCATTGAGGCTAAGAGCCTCAATAAATACAAGGGGTTATATATATTAGATGTTGTTTTCCTTATTTAGTCACAAATATAAAACTTAATTTATGTTTCTAATGGTTGATACATAGTTTTTTAGATGTATGATTTCTTTAGAAAACTCTTTTGTTTTTTTATAAGGGGTTTTTAAAATTTTATGATTTGTTATTGATATTTGATATAAATTTTTCCAATGGGTTCTAATTTCTTTAAGAGCTTGAAAATAGGTATAATTTTCACTGTCGTAAATATGTGTAGGTTCAGCTATTATACCGTTAATTTCAAGGATTTTTAAATTTTTACCATTTTCTAATTCTTCAAAAGAATTATATTTTATATCAAGCCTCCCGTAATACCATCCGTTTATTGATTTGTTAATTTCATCAAAAGTTTGATGTAACTTTTCAGTAATCAAGTGATTTCCATTAATAAATTGAGTTCCTTTACAGTGGTTACCAATGGTTGATAAATTGATTATTTCATGTTTTTTAGGAACACTGTCTAAATTAGTTTGTTCACTTTCAGAAATAATATCTAAATATAACCGAGCTCTGTTATCGGCTAAAACCAAATCTTTTATCTTAGAGTTTCCATCTCCGGTGACTGATAAGAATTTTTTTAAGGTAATAGAGCTTATTTTACCTTTTTCATGAGTAGGGTTTCTAAAATAAAATATTCCACATTCATTAGTTAATTCAATAAACTCTTGAATAATAATATCTATAGGGTATTTATTCAGGTAATTTTTTAACTCAGTGTCAGAGTTAATTTTTTTTACTAATAAACCACGAAAGCCAATATCAGGTTTGGCAATAATAGGATAGTTTATTTGTGCCTGTTTTAAATCCTCAACAACTTTATTAAAATCAGTTTTTGGTTTTACTAAAATTGATTTTGGCCTGAATGGTTCTGGAATTAACTGAATAGTTTCAAATTTACTCTCTGTTCCGTTACCGGAGCTTTTTATGCTTGGATTTGCGGCGGTAAAGAAAGTTAAATTTCTAGCTTTGAAAGCTAAATAGAAGGCGTAAGGAATGTTGGGAACATAAAACATAGACGAAGGCCAATATTCCCAATTGAAAATTTTTTGAAATCTATTTCTCAAGCTCAAATTTCTAATCTTTAAAGAGTGAGTCTAAAATGCTTTTAAAAGTTTTAAAACCAAAGTAGACTGTATATAAAGTTAATAAAATACCGGCAATTAATAAAGAGTAAGCTAATATTATTTTGGGTGAAGTAGTAAAAATTCGTAACGCTTTAAATGAAATACTTAACGTTAAAGGTGAAATTATTAATAAACCTAATAGTATAACAACCCTTTTTAAACTTTTTTCTAAGGAGGTATTTTTACTCATTTTTGTAATTATTTATAGCATTTCTAACATTACCGTATTTTTTTAATAATGCTTCAGCAGTTAGTACGTCAATTTGTAATTCAGAAGCTAGCATATTTATGCCTCTATTAACAAGTTTGTTATTAGAAAGCTGCATGTCTACCATTTTGTTTCCTTTTACTTTTCCTAATTGTATCATGGTAGTTGTAGAAATCATATTCAGAACCAGTTTTTGAGCTGTTCCTGCTTTCATACGAGAGCTCCCTGTAACAAATTCTGGACCTACAACTACAACTACAGGAAAGCTGGCTGTTGTTGCTAAAGGACTATTTTCATTACAAGTAATACAACCTGTTATAATTCCGTTTTCATTACATTTTGCTAAAGCTGCAATTACATAAGGAGTTGTTCCGGAAGCAGCAATACCTATAACTATATCTTTCTGACTAATAGCATGTTCTAAAAGATCATTCCATCCTTGTTCTGTTGAATCTTCTGCAAATTCAACAGCTTTTCTAATTGCTGAATCTCCTCCGGCAATAATTCCGATAACTAAATCATGTGAAACGCCAAAGGTAGGAGGGCACTCACTGGCATCAACGATGCCTAATCTACCGCTAGTACCTGCTCCCATGTAAAATAACCGACCTCCGTTTTTTAATTTATCAACTATTTGTTCTGTTAATTTTTCTATTTGAGGTAGGGCTTTTTCAATAGCTAAAGGAACTGTTTTGTCTTCCTTATTTATGTTAAAAAGTAACTCAGAAATAGTCATCTTTTCTAAGTCATTGTATTCAGAATCCTGTTCAGTAGTCTTTGTGAAATTCATGAGTCAAAGGTACAAATAAAGCAATAGAACAAATAGTATTTTATGTTAAGTGACTAATAAAAAAAAGCGGTGTCTCATTTTATATAAATCAACAAAAAATTAAAAAAATGGAAACAATTCAAAATTCACTAACCAACTTTTATGATTCAATAGCTACCGGAATGGGTGATTGGGGGCTGAAACTTTTAGGCGCATTTGCTGTTTTAATCATTGGTTTATGGATTATTAGCTTTTTAATGAAAGGAATTTCAAAGGCATTTGAAACGAAGCATATTGATACAACTTTGCGCCCTTTCTTAGTAACTCTTATTGGTTTTGTATTAAAAGGGTTATTAATTATTTCAATAGCGGGTATTGTAGGTGTGCCAACAGCAACTTTTGCAGCTTTAATAGCGGGTGTAGGTGTTGCTATTGGAGCTGCTTTTAATGGTTCGTTAGGACATTTAGCTTCAGGAATAATGTTGTTAATCTTTAGACCATTCAGGGTAGGAGATTTAGTAAAAACAAACGGAGCTTTTGGTTTTGTAAGAGAAATTTCTGTGTTTGTAACTGTTATAGAAACGTTTCAAAAAGAAACAGAAATCATTCCGAATTCTGCTATTACTTCAGGAAAAATAACAAACCTGTCTAAGGTAGGAAGCTTACGTATTGATATGCCTTTTGCTATTCGTTACGGAGCAGATATTGCGAAGGCCAAAGATATTGTGATGCAGGTTTTGGTTAATGATGTTAATGTGTTAAAGCAAGAAGGAATGACACCAAGAGTTGCGGTAAATAATTTAGGAGAAAATAGTGTTGAATTATTAGCACTTCCTTATGTGAAAAGTGATAATTATTGGGATGTTTACTGGGATACCAGACAAAAAATAGTTGAAGAATTAGGTAAAGCAGGGTATGAAGCTCCGTTACCTCAGAGAGTAGTAACCATGGTTGGTTAAAGAGAAGAAGGATGTCAATAAAAAAAGCAGGGAATTTCCCTGCTTTTTATGTATGTAATAATATTGTTATATGTTTGCTATGATTGCGTTGAAAGTTTCACTCGGTCTCATAACAGCATCAGCTAAATTATCAATCGGTTCATAATAACCACCAATATTTGCTGCACTACCTTGAACTTTGTTTAATTCATCAACAATAACAGTTTCATTATTTGCTAATTGTTGTACAACAGGAGCAAACTGAGCTTTTAATTCACTATCAGTATTTTGAGAAGCTAAAGCTTCTGCCCAATACATTGCTAAATAAAAGTGAGAGCCACGGTTGTCTAATTCGCCTGTTTTTCTTGAAGGACTCTTTTTGTTTTCTAATAACTTTCCTGTAGCTTGGTCTAATGTTTCAGCTAAAACCTTAGCTTTAGTATTGTTGTTAGTTTCAGCTAAGTGTTCTAAAGAAACGGCCAGTGCTAAAAATTCACCTAATGAATCCCAACGTAAATGATTTTCTTCAGTTAATTGTTGTACGTGTTTTGGAGCAGATCCACCGGCACCGGTTTCAAATAAACCTCCACCATTCATTAAAGGAACAATAGATAACATTTTTGCTGAAGTTCCTAATTCTAAAATTGGGAATAAATCTGTTAAATAATCACGTAAAACATTTCCTGTAACAGAAATAGTATCTTCACCGGCTTTTACTCTTTCTAAAGTGTACTTTGTAGCTTCAACAGGTGATAGAATTTTTATTTCCAAACCGGTAGTATCGTAGTTTGGTAAATATTTTTCTACTTTTTTAATAATTTCAGCATCGTGAGCTCTTTCTTTTTCTAACCAAAATACTGCAGGAACTCCTGTAGCTTTAGCTCTGGAAACAGCTAATTTTATCCAATCTTGAATAGGAGCGTCTTTAGTTTGACACATTCTCCAAATATCTCCTTCTTCAACAGTATGTTCTATTAAAACAGTTCCGTTAGCATCAACAACCTGAACTTTACCATTGTTGTTAATTTCAAAGGTTTTATCATGTGAACCATATTCTTCTGCTTTTTGAGCCATTAAACCAACGTTTGGAACAGTTCCCATTGTGGTAGGATCAAAAGCACCGTTTTTCTTACAAAAATCGATAGTTTCTTGGTATAAACCTGCATAAGAACTATCAGGAATAACAGCTTTGGTATCTTGTTGTTTTCCTTCTTTATTCCACATTTGTCCTGAAGTACGAATCATAGCCGGCATTGAAGCATCTATAATCACATCAGAAGGTACGTGCAAGTTCGTAATTCCTTTATCTGAATTTACCATTGCTAAATCTGGGTTGTTAGCATAAGCAGTATCAATATCTGCTAAAATTTCAGCTTTTTTATCCGCAGAGAGCTCTTCTAAATTACTTAGTAAATTACCAAAACCATTGTTAACATCAACGCCTATTTTTTCAAAAGTTTCTGCATGTTTAGCAAAAACATCTTTAAAGAAAACACGTACAGCATGGCCAAAAATGATAGGGTCAGAAACCTTCATCATAGTGGCTTTCATGTGTAAAGAAAAAAGAACCCCTTTATCTTTAGCATCTTGCACTTGCTCTTCTAAAAAGGTAATTAATTTCTTTTTGTTCATTACTGATGCATCAATAACTTCACCGTCTAATAAAGAAAATTTTTCTTTTAAAACAGTAGTGTTACCATTAGTATCTGTATGAAGTATTTTAATATCGGTAGCATGATTAAGTGTTACAGATTTTTCAGTATGTGCAAAATCACCGTCATTCATTGTTGCTACGTGAGTTTCAGAAGTGCTACTCCAAGCCCCCATAGAGTGTGGATTCTTTTTAGCATAATTTTTAACGGCTTTTGGCGCACGTCTGTCTGAATTTCCTTCACGTAAAACCGGGTTTACAGCAGATCCTTTAATTTTATTGTAACGGTCTAAAACAGCTTTTTCTTCATCTGTTGTAACTTCTTCCGGGTATTCTGGTAAAGCATATCCTAAAGCTTGTAATTCTTTTATGGCAGCTTTTAATTGAGGTACCGATGCAGAAATGTTTGGTAATTTAATTATGTTAGCCTCAGGTTTCGTAGCAAGCTCACCTAAAAAAGCTAAAGCGTCTTCTACACGTTGCTCTTCAGGTAAATAATCAGAAAAGTTAGCAAGAATACGCCCTGCAAGTGAAATATCTTTAATTTCTATTGCTATGTTTGATGATTGAGTAAAAGCCTTTACTATAGGTAAAAACGAACGTGTAGCTAAAGCAGGAGCCTCGTCCGTTTTCGTATACATAATTTTAGCCGTTTTGTTCATAAGTAAAAATTAAATTAATTATTTTGAAGTCAGGCAAATTTATGAATAACCAACGAATTTATTGATGCTAAATTATTATTAATTAATTGGTTTTATTACGATAATAACAATTTTACGAAGCCTTTTTAAGGATTTGATATAAAGTACAAAAGCCATATCAAACAATGGTTCTTTGATATGGCTTTTTGAAATAGTTAGTTTACTTTTTTAATGTTACTAAACAATAACTATTTCTGAAGGAAGTACTGTGGCTTCCGTTGTTTAGGTATACTTCTTTAATTAATTCAATAACTACTATTATTTCTTCCAGACTTACAACTAATGCATTAATCATAAAAATTAAAAATTATATTTAATGAATCCGTTGTAGTCATTTTCACGTTACATGAAAAAACTAAAAGCAACCTAAAATGTATTTATAAAGATCTTTGTCTATCAAAGATAGTTATTTAGTTAAGAAAATAAAATTATTTAACTAATTAAAAATTAACAATTTATAAACCGAAGTTATTAACAAAAGTTAATAAAAAAAGCACCGTATTTTGTACGGTGCTTTTTAAGTATTTTGTAAAACTGATTAGTTTCTTCTTTCTTTGATTCTTGCTTTTTTACCAGTAAGACCTCTAAAGTAGAAAATACGAGCTCTACGTACTTTACCTCTTTTGTTAATTTCAATTTTCTGAATAGAAGGTAAATTAACAGGGAAAATACGTTCAACACCAACAGTACCAGACATTTTTCTAATAGTAAAAGTCTCAGAACTACCAGTTCCTCTTCTTTGGATAACAACACCTCTAAAGAACTGAGTACGTGTTTTGTTTCCTTCTTTAATTTCGTAGTAAACTGTTATAGTATCACCAGCAGAAAATTCTGGTAAATCATTTCTTGTTACAAATTCGTCTTGTACAAATTTAACTAAAGATTCCATTTTTAAATATATTTTGATGGTTTACGAAAAACAACATACACGATTCTCGTCAGAGGTTGATTTTGTGCGTGCAAATTTATGTTTTTTTTCGATATAAAAAACTTAATTTGATAATTATTTTTAGGTTAAAATAGTTTTATACCTGTTTTAATAAAATGTTGTTTTAAAGTTAATTAAGTAAAAAATATTGATACTTGCTTAAAGTTGACTTAATGCTTCAGCAACAAATGCTCTCTAGTTTTACAATCGACAAATAAATAACAGATACAGAACTACACTATATTAATGAAACGTTAATTAAATTTAATTCAGTAGGGAGGTGTCTAATTTCTTTGTTATAAAGCAAAAAGTAAAAAGCAAAGAGATGAAATCATTGGAGCATAAGGGAATCTTAAAGATAAATAATGATGGAAAGTTTTTTATACAACAACAAAAAATAAGATTGGTTTTTGTTGAGTTAATTACTTCTATAAAAAAACAAACCTATCTTATATACGGCGTTTTTTTCGCGATTTCTTTACTACTGATTTCTGTATTTAATAAATTTTATCTTCATACAAGTGTCAATCAATTTCATACTTCTTTTTTTGATGTGTTTTTTAAATACGTTACGCATTTAGGTGACGGAGTTATGTTTGGGGTATTGGCGTTATTGTTTTTATTTATAAAACGAAAAATGGCATTGGTTTTTATAGTTGGAGGGGTACTTACGCTTTTGGTAACGCATCTTTTTAAAAAGGTTATATTTAAAGGGATTCCCAGACCGGTAGGTGCTTTAGGAGAAGAAGCTTTACATTTGGTAGATGGAGTTAAAATGGCTTTATGGAATTCATTTCCGTCAGGGCACACTACTACAGCATTTGCTGTTTTTACCATTTTATGTTTGTATTTTTCAAAGTGTAAATCACAGTATTTGTGGATGTCTTTAGCTATTATTGCCGGTTTTTCCAGAGTGTATTTATCACAACATTTTTTAATTGATATTTTTGTAGGATCTTTTTTAGGAATTGCTATCGGTTTTGTTAGTATGGCATTTTTTTGTAAACCTAAAAGAGTTCATTAATCGCCTTACGCTAAGTGAAAATATCATATAAACAAGCAACTGTTGTACTTATTAGTTTAAGTACATTTTTCAGAATTTTTTTAGGTAGCCAGTTAGAGTTTGGTAATGATGAAGTGTATTATTGGTTGTATGCAAAGTACCCGGATATTAGTCATTTTGATCACCCGCCATTTGTAGGTTTTTTTATTCAATTGTTTACGGTAAACTTATGGTTTGATAGTGAATTAGCTATTCGGTTAGCTGCCATTATTCCGGCAAGTATTACCATGTATCTTATTTTTTTAATAGGAAAACAGTTAAAAGATGAACGCTTAGGATTCATAGCCGTTTTACTTTATAATATAAGTATTTACGGTTTTATTATATCCGGACTTTTTATTTTACCGGACGCTCCGCTTTTATTTTTTTGGGTGCTGAGTTTTTACTTTTTACTACAATCATTACCTTATGAACCATCAACAACTACCCGAAAAAAAATACTTTGGGCGTTTGTTGGTATCGGTTGCGCTATCTACTCAAAATACCAAGCTGTATTTTTACTGTTGGGTGTTAGTTTGTATATAGTATGCTTTAATAGAAAATGGTTAAAAGATTGGAGTTTATATGTAGGGCTTTTAGTTCCGATACTGGCCGTAAGCTTAATTTTTTACTGGAATTACCAAAACGATTTTATAAGTTATAAATTTCATAATAACAGAGTGTCACTGTTTAGCTTGTCATTTAATAAAAACTCTTTTATTAGGGAATTGCTAGGACAGTGCCTTTATAACAACCCCTATATTTTTATACTGGTTATAGTAATGTTGGTTTCTTTTTTTAGAAAAAAGTTTGTTTTAACTACTAAAGTAGCGTGGCTATTCCTGTTCATATCGTTGCCTTTAATAGTAACCACTATCTATATATCATTATCTAGAGATACCTTACCGCACTGGTCGGGCGTATCGTATATAACACTCTTACCTTTAGTAGGATTGTTTATTTATCAGCAAAAAAACATTGTACATAATTTAATCATAACAGTTGCAGTGTTGGTTTCAATATATACATTAGCTTCTTTTGTAATTAATCAGGGATGGTTTTTATCGGTTAAAACTGCGGAAAGCAAGGAGTTAACAGGAAGAAACGATGCGTTAATGGATATGTATGGTTGGAAACAAGCTTCAGAACGGGTTTCAGAATTTATAGAACAAAAAGAATTAAATCATCTTCCTATTATTTCCGATAAATGGTTTCCGGCGGCTCATATAGATTATTACATAGCGCGTCCTAATCAAATGAAAGTGTATGGAATAGGGGAGTTGCCTAACATACATAAGTATTATTGGATTAATAAAATGTACCCGGATATTACGAATGAAAAAGAGTTTTTATACCTAACCGATAGTAGAAACTTTCGTGATCCGCAGATGGTTTATACCCATACCTATAAAAAATACGAGTTATTACAGACGTTTCTGGTGGAGAGAAATGATCAAGTGGTTAAGTACGTTTTTTTATACAAATTATGTAAAGATTCTTAATAAGGGTATACGACAAATTTCCTTTCGAGTTATTACGAAGGAGTTGGTAACGACTAAAGTAATCTCTTCTATTCAATGAGACTGCCACAGCAAAAGTGTTTGCTTCGCAGTGATGGTCTTATTTTAACAAAAACGGAAATTTGCCGTACACCCCTTAATAATTAGGTTAGGATACGATAATTCCAGTTTTTAAAAATGACACTTTCATTTTGTAAATGCTTTTGTTAATATCACATGGAGTAGTTTTTCTGAGGTAAAGGAAGTAAAACGGTATCGAGATGCTCTCTATAGTTCTACTGAGCAACGCCGAAATATTCTAATACATGAAAGTTGTACACGTTTTTTTTAAATGTTTTTTTAGTGTGTACAACATTTAAAACGTAAGGACTGTACACGATTTTTTAAAATGATTTTTAAACGTGTACAAACTTTTGATAAGCTTGTGTGTACACCGTTTTTAAAAATATATTTTTTCGGTGTACAACAATTGAAGGGCATTGAAAAGCTGAAAGTAATTATTACATTGTTATATTTTCAAATGGTTACATTATCAAATTAAGGAGTAGCGGTATAGTTTTCACAATAATATACCCAAAACTTACGGAGGTCTTTTCCGTTTTTTGAAATAATAATAGGATCAAGTTCTGTTACTTTTGAAAAGTATTTTTGTACGTCTACCGGAAGTTCATTTTTTTTATCGCTGTTTTTAAAACGAGTGTCAGAATCAATAAAAATGGCATTTTTACCGGTTAAAGAAGTTAAATCATCCCCCAAATAATCAAAATGTAAAGCAGGTTTTCCTATAATATTTTGAGCATAGATTTTTTCATCCATAAAAAAGGTGAGGGCAGCAGAGGTTTTGTATTTATCATCAGAAAAAATAAAAGAATTCGGGTGTTCTTTTTGAATTTCTTTAGTAGCCTCCGCTAATTCTTTCCAACCAATCCAAGTATCATCACTTTTAATAGGAACTACATAAAATAATACTTGCAAAGCAACCAGTACATGTAAAACTACTGAGGTGATAACTTGAGCTTTCAGCAGTTTTTTACTGATAACCATTCCTGCTAAAATAATTCCTGTAATATAAGAGGGCATTAACCAGTTAAGTTTTACCCAATAAAAAGGAGTTAAACTCATAAAACCTACAAAAGTGGGAATAAAAAAAGCTAACAGAAAAAGTGTTTGCGAGTTGGGAATTTTGAATTGTATAAGAGCACGTTTTACATATTTAAATGTAAATACTATAAAAACACTAAACAATACTGGAAGCAATAAAAATAGTTGATGACCTAAAGCTCCGAAGAAAAAATTAGGTTCTATATGAAACCCCGAAATAGAGCTGGTTCTGTCAGATGATTGAAATAGAAATGAAGCAAAATTATGCTGATAATTCCACCACCAAACCGGAAAGGTAACCAGTATAGAAATTAGTAAACTGCTCCAAAACCATGGTGAAAAAAATAATTTTCTGTAAGTATTAGAAAATATAAGAAAAGCAATAAGTCCAAATTGCAATAATAGTGCGGTGTATTTGCTGTCAAAAGCCAGTCCCATAGCAATTCCGGCATAGAGCCAATATTGTTTTTTTTCTTCAAAAATAGCTTTGTATAACCCTAAAATACTCAAGGTCCAAAACAATAGTAAGGGTACATCCGGAGTAGAGTTGAACGATAAAATTGAAATAAATAACGTAGAGGCAATTAATACAATGGCTCTTTGTAGCTTTTGCTTAGAAAGAAAAAGAGATGCCAGTTTATAAAAGCTAAGGATGGTTAATGAGGTTATCACAAAATCAGCCAGCTTAACCACAAAAACCGTTTTTCCAAAAAGAAGCGTAAACAATCGTAATACATACCCAATCATTCCCGGGTGATCAAAATAAGAGAGTGATAAGTTTTCTCCGTAAAAATGATAATAGGCATCTTGTGGCATTAATCCCATAAACGGAAGTAATAAAAATCTGAAGATTTGAAAAGCCAGTACAATGCTTATTGCCGGATATTTTTTGGTAAAAGATTTTATGGTATTCAAAATACGATGCCTTTGGTTAGTTAGGGATTGGTTTTGTAATCTATTCGTCTAGTAAATCCGGACGGATTTGTTTGGTACGTTCATAGGCTTGTTCAGCTCTCCATTCTTCTATTTTAGGAAAATTTCCAGATAATAAAATTTCAGGTACTTTCATTCCTTCATACTCGGCAGGGCGGGTATATACAGGAGGTGATAAAAGATTGTCTTGAAAAGAGTCTGTTAAAGCAGAAGTTTCATCTCCTAAAACTCCCGGAATTAAACGAATAACAGCATCACAAACAACAGCAGCAGCCAATTCTCCTCCGGTAAGTACATAATCGCCAATAGAAATTTCTTTGGTAATATATTTATCACGAATACGTTGATCTACTCCTTTATAATGACCGGTTAAAATAAGAATGTTTTCTTTTAACGATAAGGCATTTGCGGTAGCTTGGTTCAAGGTTTTAGCATCCGGTGTCATATAAATAATTTCATCATACGAACGTTCAGCCAGTAATTTTTCAATACAATTGGCAATAGGTTCTATCATTAACACCATACCGGCACCGCCACCAAATTGGTAATCGTCTACCTGACGGTAATTTCCCATACCATACTCACGTAAGTTGTGTAAGTGTATTTCAGCTAAGTTTTTTTCAATAGCCCTTTTCATCATTGAATTTTCAAACGGGCTTCTAAGTAAATCTGGTTCTACAGTAATAATATCAATTCGCATGTTGCAAAAGTAAGGTTTTACGGCTTTTATTTTTAAAATATATTTAAACCAGTTAGCTACCAATTGTTTTTTCTTAGGAAATGAGGAAGTTTTTCTAACTAAAAAAATATCGCTCTTACCATTTTTTTTAACGCTGAGAGGTAAAAATGTAAGTTGAAGCTCATAATAAGTGTAAATTAAGTGAATAATACGGCAGGCTATAGAATGTAAAGAACTTTAAAAAAGTACGGTTAAGCTTGTTGTATTACAATTTTAAGAACTGTTTTTTAGAGTTTTATTCTTGAACCAATTAACAATAACCCCTCATAAATGAAAGAAAAATATATAATCATTGTGTCTGATTATAATCCTATACTTTCAAAAATAATGAGTCAATTAGAAAGCATAGAAGGTTATAGTAATCTTACTGTGAATTCTATTTCGCTGCTTAACCAACTGCTTACTACCGTAACTCCGGAGCTACTTATTTTTAGTTTTAAAAATAATTTTTTAGAGTTATCACGATTTTGTAGAATGAAAGCGCATAGTATACCTCCTATATTGTGTTTAATAAATCGCTACGAAAAACTTAACCTTTCGTCATTTACAACGCCTATTATTGTTCAATCTGTAGAAACTTGTTTAGAAAACAACCATTTGCTTACTAATATTAAAAGCTTATTTTTATTAAAAAAAGCAAAAGAAACTAAGTATGAATTAGTAAAGAATGCTATACAAAAACAAGCCAGTTTTATTACCGAAAATAAAAATTTAGCACGGTATGTTTTAGAATTAGATCAGAAAAAAGAGTTGCTACGGAATATGACAGAGAAAATGAAAGAGTTGTGTATTTCTGCTGATCAAGCAACAAAAAAAAGAATTTATTCAATTATCAATAATATTAAGTTAGATGCTTCCACCAATCATTGGGATGATTTTAAAGTGTATTTTGAAAATATAAACCCCGGTTTTATTTCTCAGTTGTCTAAAAAATATCCGTGTTTAACTCCTAAAGATATTAAGTATTGTTGCTATTTAAAAATGAATATGTCTAATGAAGATATACGGTATATTTTAGGAATTAATAAAGAAAGCGTACGCACACATAAATATCGGTTAAAGAAAAAAATGACGCTGGAGAAAGAACAGAATTTAAAAAATTATATTAATTCTTTTTAAGACTGTAAAGGGTTGGTTTGTAAGGTTCGTTTAAATAAAAGAAATTATCCAGGGTTAATTCATCACCTCATTAGAGACTCAGTAATCTTATTAATACAAGTTATTTTGTTTGTCGAGTTATATCTTTAATTGTAAAAACAGCACCTAAATCCGGATTAGATTTTGTTCCGGTTTCGTAAAAATCAATACTATTATATTTTGAAGTAATGTTTATTAATTGTTCTTTAGTTGTTGTTACTTCATTTTTGATTTTAAGACCGTATTTATAATATTTCGGATATTTTGTTAGTTTTAATTTTATGGTATCATTTGAAAACTGAGTTAGTTGATATTCAAAGTTTTCTCTACTACCTTTTTCATAGCCCATTATTTTACCGTTTATATTTTTCTTAGGATCCATTTCTATCATTTTAATGAAATAAAGATCATTTAGCATAGGAGCGTTAATTTTATTCAGTATTTGTAAATGAATTATTTCTTTTTCCTTTTTGCTCTCTAATTTTTTTAACTGATCATTTCCTAAGTTGAATATGAGAAGACCTAAAAAGTAGATAAAAGGTGCTAATACTATTATAGTTCCTAAATATGTCCATAAAGGATTTTTCTTTTTCAGAGCTATAATATTAAGTTTTGTTCTTAGTTCAGCATTGGTTGTAATAATTTCATTGGTTTTTCTATTCTTAACTTTCCAAAATTTATCCATTGGAAGGACAGGGATGAAAAGTATGAAAAAAAACGTTTGATATAAATTAAAGCTTATGTCCTCATAGCTATTATCAAGTCCTAATTCTTTATTGTTATATGTTTTAATCTTTAAAGAAGCTGTTCCGATTTTTAGTATCATTTTTTAAATTTTGCTGACGTTCAGTACTAGGCAAGTAATGTATTAGAAATCATTAAACTTTCAGGTTTGCTGGGCTATAATGGATCAATTCCTATATTTGCAAAAGCCATTTCATAATTAACGGAATAGGGAAGCTAAAAGTTTTGGTTTAAACTAACGAAAGTTACTTGCAAATTTCATTTGTTAAATTTAGAAATAAGAAATGAATTTGCAAGTAGGAGGAAGGAAAGGACGAGTTTTCTGTTTAGGTTGTTTAAATTCAGCAGCCTATAGGCTACTTTCTGTTAAGTTGTTTTAAAAAATTATGTTCTTTTAATATGTTGTTCACAATAATTACGGCTAATACCAAAAATGAGACAGCTCCGGAGATGAGGATGTACGTGTAAAAGCCCTCAGAGAACCATTGTTTAAAATAGGGTAACAGCTTTGTAAAACCATATATATATACTATAAAGCATACGGGGGTAATTATATAGTTTACTATCAGTCTAAGTTTATGATGCTTTTTTAAATATTTTTTAAATGATGCATTATCTAAAGAAATTAATTGATTTTCTCTTTGATAAAGTGAAACGAATTCTAAAACAATACGAAAAGTAAGGCTAGAAATCATTAATACAAGACCCAGAGTAAAATTATTCCATGAGTTGTTGAGGTGATACATAGTGTAGCTTAACAAGATAAGGACGGCTAATGACATCACGGTTATGGCTATAAATTGCTCATAACGTTGCCTTTTAGCTTTTTTGATGATCTGGTCGGGGTTTGTCATTGGAGGCGTATTCTTTTGCCAATTCCATGTTTGGGTTAGTTTATCATTTTCCATTGGTAATACATTTTAAAAGTGATTTTCTAATTCTATTCAATCGTGTTCTTAATGCGCCATGAGCAATTCCCAGTGTTTCTGCAATGGTAGCTTGAGGGATGTTTTCTAATTCTAAAAGAATAATAGATTTATTGTCTTGGGTTAGTTGATTAATACACTGGTACATTTTTTCAATTAATACTTCCTGTTTCTCACTTTCAGTACCTTCCGAATCTGTTTGTTCGATATCTTTGTTAATCTGAATCTGTTTTTTTGATTTTCTTAAATCACCCAAACAAATATTTGTAGCTATTCTGTAAACCCAAGTGCTTATAGAGGATTTTCCTTCGAAACTTTTTCTGTGTTGCCAGACTTTTATAAAGGTTTCTTGTTGCCATTCATTTGCCAAATCTTCATCACCGGAAGCATATCCCAAACACAATCTAAAAACTTTAGGGGCATAGGTGTTATATATTTCTGTAAACTGTTTTTCTATGTTCATTTAGTTAGTTGCTAAAATTTGTTGGATTTGTTCTCCAAACCATTCCGGCTTGTCAAACATTACAAAGTGAGCAGAATTATCAGTAATAATCAAATCGTATTTTGTTAAATTTGCGTACTGACTTTGGTACGTTTTTGTAACCATTTCTTTACCAAATGGTTTATCTGCTGCAATAATGGTTACGGGAATAGAAATATTTTTTAAATCCTCTCTCAAGTCTAGTTTAAGATAATCGGTATATCCATACACATAGGTTTTTCTATCCGCCGAAATTACCCAGTTTTTTATTTGTTTTTGAGCTTCCGGATTTAAACTCATTCCTTGCGCCATGCTCTGAGCTAGCTGTTCAAAACTATTTTCGTTCATAGCCAATTGTTGTTTGTTAAAAGGGCTGTCATATACTAAATTTTCAGGCTTAAAATTAGGAATCATAAGTGCACCTGAGGCAGGTAGTGCGTCTACCAAGACTATTTTTGCTATGTTATTGTTTTCCCTGCTTGCCAACCATATAGCAAGGGTACCACCTAAACTATGTCCAACTATGGTTACGTTTTTTAATTGTTGTTGTTCTATGTAGTTTTTAAGAGCTTTAGTTACTTTTGGTAACCAAGGAAATTCTATGGGGTCTTTTCCTCCAAAACCGGCAAGTGTTACCACATGAAACTCGTAATTATCTTTTAATTGGTTAACTGTTGTATTCCAACTTTCACCCGGCACTGTAAAACCAGGAATTAATAAAACGGGTTTACCTTTACCTATAATTTTTACATGAATGGGTTGCTTGCTTTCTTGTGCCTGAGTTGACAGTGAAAAAAGGATGACTAGTGTTAAAAAGATGTTTTTCATGATTTCTATATTTAAATTTAGCTTTAGATGCAGAAATCGAAAAATGTTACATCTTCATTCTTTTTATTTCTTTTGGTATATGGAGGATGAGGTATTTGTGTATGATTTTTTGTAGGAAAGCAAGTAGAGCAATTTTATACGCTTTTTTGTAGTGCGTTTTAATTTTTATATATGCATTATTACTCGATACATTTTTCTGTCAGAACAGGTTTTGTAGAAATCATTTCTATTTCTGAAATAAACTAGATAAAAATATAATAGATGGATAACTAGCCAAAAAAGCTAAAAAAAAACTGTGAAGCCTCATAACTACTAAATTACAAAGGTGAAATAAAAAGCCTATGGTAATATAAAATATAAGTAAAGTTTTATTAAAAATAGCCAAACAAAAACTTAGTTGGATAACAATAATACTCCATGATATAATTAAAGATATTTTTTTATTACTCTCTAAAAAATCAGCTATTTTTTCGTGACCATAGTTTTTAGTATTCATCACCTCCCTTAGAGCTTTTCCTGTTCTCCATTTAAATGACAACAATTTATTATAACCAGTAAAAAAATATAAAATTAGTGTGTTTACCCCAATAAAAATCATTCCTAAATCATTCTGAAAAACAGCTAAAACTAACCCTATGTTTAACATACCAATATGTCGATCTGAAGTATCTATTATTGATCTAAAAAAATAAAAATAAATTAAATGAGAGAATAATATCATTATCAATACTATAAGTGTCTTTAAATCAATACTCCCATATAAAAAAAACAAACCGCTAAGGCATAGAAAAAAATTAGAAAATATAAATAAATGAAGGAATGTCTTTCTTACCCTATAAAGCCCTTGTACAACTCTATAATTCAATTTTAGCAAAAAAATAACAGACTCTTGTATATGCCAAATATAAAAAAATAATAGAGTTATTTTTAAATACAATTGTTCATTATACATAATCTACCAATACAATTTTATGACTTTTCATTTCACAGCCTTTTGATTCAATTGCTAATATTTGCCTTTTTAAAACATTTGGTTTCTTTTCATAGAAAGAAAGATATTTTTTTAAGGCTTCATAATTATTATTTTTAACTTCTCCTTGAGCATATAATCTTTCCAAAAAGATTCTTTCTCTATGGAAAAAAAAATTTCCCTCTGAAATATCTATTAACTTCGCTTCAGTTGTCTCTCCATTTATTAATAAATCCCTATAATAAAAATGAGTATCCGAATTAATTGGTATAGGACAAAACACAGACCATTGATTGATAAAATAAAATAAGAATGGAATTTTATTTTTAAGTTTAACAACTATATCACTTGTTTTAAATAGGTTGATAAAAACTACTATAATAAACCATACTACCATAAAAATCTTTACCACGAAAAAAATCATAGTCTTACAAATTTATATTTATGGGGGTCTGATTCAAAAAATGATAATTCAATTTCCCTTTCATTTTGTTTCTTTTCAATCAATATTTTAGGATAAATCAATGAATTAGTTTTAAAAATAAGTTTTACATCATCATTATAATCCAGTGTCGCTTTGAGTTCTCCATGGTTTTCAAATAATAAAACAACTTCACTCTCTTTTTGAATTATTTTAATCTCACCGTAATCTACATTCTTATATTTCCCTAAAATATTATTATTTATTATTTTATTATTTTGTATTTGATGTTCTAATTCATTTTTACTTTCCATTTTATCATGGTAACTCTTTGACCACATGCTATAATTTCTATATGGCAAACTTAAAAATGAATCTAAAATTTCATAAGAAATCATTGTTGTTAGGGGGGTGTTATTTTTATTACAAAATATAAAGAACCCAACTTCTATTTCAGGTATCAGGTATAGAGCTGTAACAATTCCTGGTAAGCCTCCGTAATGAAAATATATTTTCTTACCTGAATAATATTGCGTTTTTAAACCTAACTGATAATTTAATTTTGAATCTTTGTTATACGGGTGTGTTTCATTTTTTATATAAATGGTATCAAAAACCCTACTTAACAATGGATTAGGTTCTTTTAATAAATATTTAATCCATGAATCCATATCTTTTAAAGTAGAATATATACCTCCAGCTGGTTTAAATTTATTTGATTGAATACTTTTTACCTTAATGTTCTTTTTTCCTTTAAAAAAATCAACATTTTTAATATCACTTATGTAATTATTATAATCAGCATGAGTATTAAACATCTTTAAAACATACAAAAACTCTTCCTTTAAATAATCTTCATATTCAACTCCACTTATTGTTTCTATAAGCTCCCCTATCAGTATATACCCTGCATTATGATATCCATAGCTTTTTTTAGAAGGTAAAGTATCTGAATATACTTTTTCTAATATTTCTTTTTTAGAATAACGATTTTCAAATAAGTAAAAGTCTTTTTCATAATTCTTAAATCCCAAGTTATGATTTAATAAATCTTTAAACGTAATATTTTTCCTTAAAAAGTTTTTTTTCAAGGAATCATTCTCAATGTAATCAAAAATATTAGAATTAATAGAAATATTATTATCTCTTAAGACTTTTAATAGCATTAGAGATGTAAAATGCTTACTAACAGAAGCTAGAGGGAATTGAGTTTCATCTTCTATTTTTGAAAAAGTTTTATATGAAAACCCCTTTCTAAATAAAGTAGAATCTCCCTGCACTATTACAACACCACAATTTTTAACATCCCAAAATCGAATACTTTTCCTTATATAAGAACTTAAACTATCCTTCACAAAATCAATTCTTTTAATTTGACTTTTACATATGAAGGAAGAGAAAAAAAGAAAAATGATTAAATATTTTCTTTGCATATAAAATTAAGAGATTTGAAATAAAAAAGCTGTTTATTGACAACAGCTTTTTTTATTAATTTTTTATTGGCACTTCAAAAGACCAAACTAAAGGTAAGTCATTTTTTATTTCTTTTCTATATATTTTCTTATAAACTGAAGGAGAAAACCGAAGAATATTACTCAATTCATTATTATTTGAGATATTTAATGTATCCATCATATTTGGTCGATCTTCCACACAATTAGTCAATATATCAATAAGATTATTACTTGATAAATTAATGTTTTTTATACAGTACTTTAAAAAAACTCTTCTTATTTTATTTGAAGAAATATTTAGTTTTTCTAATTTATTTAATTCAAAAATTTTAATATCCCCAGATAACTTATTATTTGACAAATTTAATTCTAATAAGTTTTTGGGCATCTTTGCTTCATCTAAATGATCTATTGCGTTATTCGATAAATCTAAATACCTCGCTTTATACTCTGATAAATCAGGTATATTTTTTAAATTTCTACTTGAAAGAATCAATGAATCTTTAGTTTTTTCTTCTTGGGAAAATAAATCTGATTTATTACTCTTTTTAACCGTTGAACAAGAAACAAGAAAAAAAAGAAAAATTAATAACTTAGTGTTCATATATAATAAAATTAATGTCCTTCCTCAACATAACCACCCGCTGGATCTCTATCATTTTCTTCCCAATCTCTCATATCTTGTAAATAATGTTCATAATCATTAAGATCCGAAAAATACTCTTCGAAACCTGATCTTAAATAATCATTCAAAAGACTTGAGTTTCCGTACATATATGAATGATGTGTTAAATCTAAATCTCTAGCAGGTGTAGCAAATCTATTCACAGGATCTACCGATGAAAAGAATATATTAGCAATACCTGAACCATGATGAATTACTAATGATGAATAAATATTATAGCCACTAGGTATAGCGTTAGGGTTTCCAGTATTTGCTATGGCTGCCTCAGTTGCCTTATTTTTTGCATCCATATACATCGAATTATACAAGGCATGATTTAATTCGTGAATCACACTATGTAATAAACTTTCTCCCGCATTTTCATATTCTTTCAAATAATCCGAACTAGACGGGTCAGTCGACTGTGGGTTTTTTAAATTATTCCACCCTCCATCATTAATCATTGCTTCATTAAAATTTATTACAATTGATTTATCTTTCCAATCAGTATTTGTATGGGCATTCTCCGTACCTGTTGTAGAAATACCAAAACTAATTTCAACACCATTCATCTTTATTTGGTTGATTAAATCTGCAACAACACTATTTGATTGAAAAAGAGTTGAAATTTGGTCCATGAAATTAACCACTCCTACTTTTCCTGCAATATCAAGAGGAATATTCCAATCTATACTATCCGCCGATATGCCATCTGTCCAGCTATCTGGTGCTTCAGGAATACTTCCAGAACCTCCATTAGAACCTCCATTTGGTGGTGGTGGATTATTTTCACCATTTCCTTCTTCAGGATCATTATCTCCATATTCATTTTGATCAGGATATTCATTTTCCCCATATCCTTCCTCATCATGTTCTCCATTTCCATCTGGATAACCAACAGGATCACTTGGATCTATTTCTCCTGATGGTCCCTCTCCTTCTGGCAAATCAGGTCCATTAGGCTGTGGGTAATCTTCTAAACCATGACCCGGTGGTCTTGAAATATCATCATTCTGATTCCCATCAATTGTGGTATACCCCGTACCACCTAATAAAAACATTGTTTCTTGCAATTCAATTTTTGGAAGTTCCAATTCTAACTCTTCCAAGCTCATTTTTTTCTTCATGTTTACTCTTTTTAATATTTACTAAACTATACCTATTAAAAAGAAAAAATCTTACATGGTTTTTATTTAACTTTTCTTCTTAATAGCTCAGACAAAGCTAAAAAAATTATTTAAAAAACAAATCTTTTTTCACAAAGAAATCGTGAAGACTATTCTTTCTTAGTTGATATCTTATTAACCATATTTGCTGAATCGTAGAAAGATAATTTACTAATATTTTTTCTTCTTCAAATAACTCTCTTCTAAACTCATACCATGTTTGACGTCCATATTTTAACCTTTCATAAGTTGAGTTAATGTTTAATTTTATTAATGATATATTTTCCTGAAGATATTCTACTTGTTTGAATAAACTTGCTATTTCACTAATAATATTATTTACTTCTACAGATAAACTTTTCTTTTTTCTTTGATAACTATCTAGTAAATTCTGATTATTCAATTTTTGAACTTGATATTTTTTATTATTTTCATTCCAATTAACAATTGGAATAGTCAATCCTATATTAGCATATTCTCTTCTTGAAGGTATATTATATAAATCATTAAAATTATTCGAATTACTATTTAAACCATAAGCTAACTCCAAATCTATTTGAACACCTCTTTCTTTCTTAGCCTTATCTAACTCTTTTTCCGACTCTAAAATCTCTAAATCCATACTATAATTTACTGTATTCTCCATTAATTTTTGTTCCAACTTACCTCTATCAATATCAGGTAACTCTAAAAAGTTTGGTTCTTGTAAAATAATGGAATCTTTAGATTTAAAATCTATTAAGTTTCTTAGCCCTAACATAGAGTTCTTATAATTATTTATATCAACTTCATACTTTCTAATCAATTCATTCAACGATAGTTTAACTTTATAAAAATCAGATGTAACAATCCTTCCTAAACTATCTTTTTTCTTCACTATTTCCATATACTCCTTTGTTAAATCAATATTCTTTTGAGTTAACTCCATTTTTTTTTGATTAATCAGTACAGAAAAAAATAATTTCACTGCACTTATATTCAAATCTTCAAATCTTTTATAATTTTTTATATTATTTCTAATAAACTTTTCTTTATTAATTTTTCTACTCCATTTAAAAGAATTGTATCCATTTAGAGGCTGACTCAAAAAAAAATTTATCCAATTACTCGAATATGATACTTTTTTACTTGATAATAAATCTAACCGATTTAAAGACGAATTAACAAGCAACGTACCTCCTGAGAAAGGTAATTTTTGAAAAACTGATAAACTTAATGTTGAATTTGCTTGTGTTTGCTCAATAAATATATTATCTCCATTGGGTTGAGTTATTTGATTAATAGAGCGATTATAAGTAGGAAGCGATGATTTTAATTCAACTCTAGGTAAATAGCTTTTCGTATATATATCGTATTCTAATTTTTCTTTTAAGTAATTTCTTTGAATAATTTGATACTCCAAAGAACTAGATTTAGTTAATGTAAGTAATTCTTCCAGAGTAAGTTTTTTCTGTGAAAAAAGAAGGTTGCTAGATAATAGTAATATAAATACTAGATTTGTGAGTAAAAAATTACCTCTTATTTTGAAAAGTATCATAACAAATTTTATATCGGATTATTTCCCTGACTCGCCAAATATATTACATTTTGGAAGTAGTTTAACAAATGAAACATTTAATGATATTGATTTACTTATTATATCAAATAAAAACTCTTTCTTCACTAAAGAGGTAATTAATTATAAAAATCAAATTTTTGAACTTATAATTTTACCAAAAATAAAAGCAAGCCAAATACTTGAGGTTAACAAGAAATCTGGCATTTACAACCAAATTATAAAAGAGGGTAAAATATTGGTGGATAATGATGGTTTTTTGTGTTCCTTGAAACAAAAAATAAATCAAGAAACCTCTTCTTATTTTCTACTAAGAAAATATGGTTATGAGCAAAACATAAAAAATTTACTAATCACCTTAAAAAATAATCAAAATAAATTTGAAAAAGACATTTTAGTCAACGATATTATTAAACTTATTATTGACCTAAAATTATTAGAGTTTGATAATCTTAGCTTTTTTGAACAAACGAAACATAAGATTATTGAAATTAACAAATATTCTCCTTTATTTATTGAAAAGTTAGTAATTATTAAAAACAAATATTTAGAGAATAACAGTTTTGAAAACTTTATCTTTTCTATAAATAATTTCATTCCTATTAAATCTATCATAGAAAAAACAACTTATAGTAACCAATTAATTTTAAATAAAGCACCTAATGATTTAGTTATTTTTTTCAAAAATTTTAAACCCAATACCTTGAAAAAATTTATGTTTTGGTTACAAAATATGAACTTAAAGTTCTTCAACTTTAATATTTACAACTCCTTTTTTGATTTAGAGAAAGGAACTTATATCATAATCCGCTTAGAAAATTCAACTATTAAAAAAAATAGATTCATTTTACAATTGGATAACTTTTTTTCTTTTACATATAAAACAGATAGCGATTTATTTATAAAATATCCATACTTATTAGACATCTATAGTTTTTTAGGTGTATCTCAAAAAGAATCCTCTTCAATAGAATACTTTTTTTCACAAACATCAAACAAAATTTTCTTTGAACCAGAATTAAAAGAAACAAAATTAATTTTCAACTATATTTTTCTCATACTTAAGTGTTATCTATTCAAACTAAAAAAAGATGACTTAAAAAATGATTTATCACTCTACGGTAATTTCTTAGGCCAAAGTTTTAAAAATGACACCATAAAAAAAGACCTATTCAACAAACTATATCATTATGACTATTCTAATTTTCAAAACTTTAAAGATGTTATTTATAGTTTTTTTTATGAATCAATTAAAAAGTGGGATTACAACTATTTACCCAAAAGTAAACTTAATAATGTTGAAATAGGTGAGTTCATGGAATTGGAAAGTAGGATAAATATTATTATTTTTGCCTCAAATTTCTTTTCAATATCCAATGAGTATTTAGTTTTCATATTCCATACTCTTGGTGAAATGTTAGAAAAAAGCTATGAGAATTAAACGTTTTCCTTTTTTTATGCAATTGGACACAAAAGATTGTGGGCCTGCCTCTTTACAAATTATATGTAGATATTATGGAAAATATTTTGAATTAGATGAAATAAGGAAAAGATGTGAAACAACTAAAGAAGGAGTTTCTATTTATGACCTCTGCAAAACTGCTGAATCATTAGGTTTTAAAACACTTCCTGTTAAAACTTCTTATAAAAAACTTTTAAATGAAATTCCTTTACCTTGTATTATTCATTGGAGAAAATCTCATTTTATTGTTGTTTATAAAGTAACGAAAGATAAGGTATATGTGTCTGACCCTGCAATTGGTTTAATAACTTATTCAAAACAAGAATTTGTAAACGGTTGGATCGCCCATATAAGAGAAAAAGAATCATGGAGAAAAGGTGTCTTAATAGCTTTAGAACCTACTGATATCTTTAGGGAATTAAAATCTGATAGAAGAAAATCCTCTTCTGCTGATGTTGTAAAATATTTAATCGGTCATTTAAAACCATATAAAAAACAAGTATTCCAACTGTTAGCCACAATGGTTGTTATAACTTTATTACAAGCTATATTTCCAATTATAACCCAATCTGTAGTTGATACCGGAATTTCGACAAAAGATTTAGGCTTTATTCAGCTTTTGTTAATAGCAAATGTAATTCTTGTAATTAGTACTAGTGCCGGAAATTGGATTAGACAATCTATTAATATGCACATTTCTCAAAGAGTTAAAGTTTCTCTATTAGCTAATTATATAATTAAGTTACTAAAGCTCCCTCTAAAATTTTTTGAAAACAAACTGATTGGAGATATTCTCCAAAGAGCGATGGACTATGAAAGGTTGGAAAACTTTTTAATGAACTCTGCTTTTTCTATTATACTTGCTATTTTAAATCTTTTTGTTTTTGGAGTTATCTTAATTTTTTATGACTCTTTACTATTTTGGATTTTTCTTATTGGAAGTTTACTTTATATTTTTTGGGTTCTCTTTTTTTGGGAAATTCGAAAAAAAATGGATATTCAATATTTTAGTTTGATGGCTCAAAATCATAGTCATTGGATAGAAATGTTAGGAAATATTCAAGATATTAAAAATAATAATTTTGAACAAGGTAAAAGATGGAGATGGGAAAAAGTCCAAGTAAAGCTTTATAAAGTAGCTGTTAAACTACTTAATGTTAACCAAGCTGAACAAGTAGGGTCGAACCTAATTAATACCCTTAGAGATGTTGCTTTAACATTTTACTCGGCAATGCTTGTTATAGATGGAAATATTACATTTGGTATGTTAATAGCTGTTCAATACATAATAGGTCAATTAAAAGGACCTGTTTCTGAAGTAGTAAATTTTATAAGTTCTTATCAATTAGCCATGATTAGCTATTTAAGAATGGCTGAAGTTGATAGAATTGAAGAAGAAGAAACTGAAGAAATTGCTTCTAACACCTTTTTTCCATCTTTAAATACTCTTACCCTTAATAATGTTTCATATAAATATCATCAAAATGGCAGATACGTAATTAGTAATGTTAATATTAAAATACCTGAAGGTAAAATTACCGCTATAGTTGGAGCTAGTGGCAGTGGAAAATCTACTCTATTAAAAATTATTTTAAGATTATATAATCCTAGCTCGGGAGAGCTTTTAATTGGAGCTAGTAATAGCTTAAATGTTAGTCTAAAAAAATGGAGGGAAAGAATAGGTGTAGTTACCCAAGAAAGTGAAGTATTTAAAGATACTATTCTTAACAATATTGTTTTAGGTAAAGGAGACTTTAATAAAGAACATTTTTTAAAAGCTGTCCAAATTGCTAATATAAAAGATGAAATTGAAAAGCTACCATTAGGATATAATACTTTAATGGGAGAAAACGGAAGAGGATTGAGTGAAGGACAAAAGCAAAGAGTTTTAATTGCTAGAGCTGTGTACAAAAAACCTGAATATTTTTTCTTTGATGAGGCTACCAATTCTCTAGATGCCTACAATGAAAAAATTGTAGTTAATAATTTAAAAGAAGAGTTTAAAGGAAAAACAGTTGTAACTGTAGCTCATAGACTTGGTACAATAAAAAATGCAGATCAAATAGTTGTGATGAAAGATAGTAGAGTTGTAGAAATAGGAAATCACTACAACCTTATAAAAAGAAAAGGTGAATATTTTAATTTATTTGAAAGTCAATTAACTAACTCAAATATTGATTAAAATATGCATAAGGAACAAGTTTACAGAAAATATTCTGATGAATTTAAAGAAGTAATTAATACATTCCCTAAAAGAACTAATAATCGATTACTTTTTTTTCTAATATCCCTAATAACCTTTGGGTTATTTCTTGGATGGATAATTAAATCTCCGGACGTTATTTTGGCTGAAGTAAAAGTTACCGCAAAAAAACCTCCAATAAATATTGTTAGTAGAATCTCTGGAAAAATAAAGTTAAAAATTAATTCTTTTGGTGAATTAGTCCATAAGAATGATTACATAGCATTACTTGAAAACAGTGCAAATGAAGAGCATATTTTTAAACTAAAAGAAGCATTACAGAGTTTTTCTTTTGATACAATTCCTAATTTTAATGAATTCTCATTTGCTCTAAAATATCAATTAGGTGAAATCCAAAGTAAATACTTTGAATTTATAAAAACTCTTTATGAAGTCAATCAACTGAATACTTTAAATAAATATGAGTTAGAAAAGTACTCTTTAAACAACCAAATAAGCTCTATAAAAAAGTCTATTGAAAAACGAAAGGAAATTTTAAATTTCAAACATGAAAATATTATTCTTTTTTCAAAAAATGTTAGTGAAGATTCAATTCTTGTTAAGGTCGGTGCTATTCCAAGAATTGAATTTGAAAAAAATAAAAGTAGACTTATTAAGGAAAAAGAATATTCTATAGTAGAAGAAAATCAAATAATAAAAGATCAATTAAGTATTCTTGATTTAAACAATAAGCTATCTAAAATACAATACGAAAAAGTAGAAGTTATTGACAAATTAAATGTTAAACTTCTTACAGATTACCAAGAACTCATAAATGCTATACACCTTTGGGAACAAAGTTATGTATTCATTTCTCCTATAGATGGAAAATTAGAAAATTTGAAGTTTCTAGGAAACAATCAATTTATAGAAAAAGGTGAGGCTCTTTTTAGTGTTTTACCTAGTGATAATGAGATTATTGGTCAAGCTTTTCTTCCGTCTGAAGGGGCAGGAAAAGTTAGAGTTGGACAAAAAGTAAAAATCAAATTAGATTCCTATCCTTTTCAAGAATATGGTATTATTGAAGGAGAAATTGATAAAATATCTTTAATACCTCTGGAAAAAATTTATTTAGTCAGAATTAAGCTTTCTAATGGCTTAATTAGTGATAATGGACTTGAATTAAATTTTAGTAAAGAAATGTCTGGACAAGCAGAAATAATAACACAAAAAAGAAGATTACTAGCTAGGCTTTTTGAAAAATTTAAATATTTATTAGAGAAAAAAAGAAACAATAACATAATAAACAAAAAAAATGATAAAGAGACTAATGAAAAATAAGTTTGAAATTGAAAAACTAAATCAATATGTGAAATTAGGAAAATTTACAGTTGAAAAGCATCAAGATGATGATATATATATTTATGGATATTCTCAGATTGATAGTAACAGTCATAACAGAATCAAATGGGATGATTTTAATATCAATATGCGTGGGCTTATTGTAGACTCAGATGGAAATGTATTATCTAGAGCCTTTCAAAAGTTCTTTACTTATAAAAATTATGTATCAGAAGATACTATTCTCCTAAGTGAAAATCAAATACAGAAAATTAAAACTAATAATTTTAGAATATTTGAAAAAGTAGATGGGACTTTTACTATCCTTTATTGGATTAAAGATACTCCCTATTTAGCTACTCAAAGATCTTTCAAAAGTCCTAAAGCCAAAAAAGCAACAGAAATACTTCACAAAAAATACAAACATACCTTCGATAAATTAAACAGAAAAAAAACTTACATTTTTGAAGCTATTTACCCTGAAACAAGAGTATTAGTAGATTATGGAGAGGAAGAAAAATTATATCTATTAGGAATATTAGATACTGAAACTGGAAATGAAGAAGAATTGGTTAACATTGGCTTCCCAATAGCCAAAGAATATACGCAAGATTTTTCCTACATAAAAAATATTGAAGACATTAAACAATTAAATCTTCCTAATATGGAGGGATTTGTATTAAAATATAAAGACGGATTAAGAATTAAAGTGAAATTTCCTTGGTATGAAAGAGCTCATAAAGTTTTTAATCAGATTATAGCTTATAAAAACGCATCCTATCAATTAGAAGAACAGCTTAAAACAATTTTAAATATACCTAAAAGAAAATTAACAAGAAAAGAATTATGGGAACATTTTGAAAATAATGGAACTATCTCTGATATTGAAAAAAACATTCCTGATCCGTTATATTCTTTAGGTATAGAAGAATGGATTAAAAATGAATATGATTCCTTTTTATCTTTTACTAAACAAAATAACTTATCAGACATAGGCTCTCTTAAAAATGATATTTGTTTTGATTTTGATTCTAAAATCGATTTACCTGAGAGCGAATCTGTTGTTTGGAATAGAATTAATAGAATAATAATGAGCTATAGTTAAAACTTTAGCTCTTTTAGACAACAACCCATAATAACTCATTTGTTAATGTATTATACTGTAACATATTTGTTTGTTTATTTCTATTACATACAACTGGAGGACAATTTATAACATTCAAACAGCTTTTATCTAAATAAATTTCTTGATTCTCTTTTAACTCTATTATTTTTTTATTTGTTATAACTTGTACTTTTGGAGTGTGTAAATGACCAATGAAAGACAAAAAAACTCTTTTCTGACTCATAAATAAAAAATGATCCTTAATTAACTTTAATTGATTCTCTTCAGGTTTATATAAACCGTTTAAGTTAGGGTAAAGAAAATGGCTAAAAAGGATTCTTTTTTCAGTGTGTAATACATTACATTCTTTTAAATACATTTTGGATAGAAAAGATATATCAATATGCTCATCATCATATTTATATTGATCTCGGCCTTTTACATCGACATTATTAGTTCCTAAAAAGTTAATGTCATGATTACCTAGTACAGAAATGGCTTTATTTTTCCGCAAAATCTCTAGACTTTTATCCGCTGATTTTGTATCTAAATAATGATAATGATACTCCAAGTTAAAACCTACAATATCACCTAAACAAAATACCTTATCTATTTTTCTATTTTCAATTTCTTTAAAAACTTTTAATAAAGAAAAACAATCTTCATGAATATCTGTTATTATTGCAATTTTCATACAACCGCAAAAGTACTCTTAATATTTTTTTAATTTAGGTAAATCATTTAAGAAGTGTATGAATAAATTATATAACAGTAACATAAAGTTGTACACCGTTTTTTGAAAACCTTTTTTAGGGTGTACAGTTCTGTACAATATTTTTATTTTTTAAATTTTTATTGTACAGTATGAGGAAATATTTTTTGTACAATACGGTAAAAGAAAATATTTTTTATTGTACACTCATTACATAAAGATGTTTGTACACCATTTTTTCAATATTATTTTTTGGGTGTACAAAACGAGCCTGAATTCTAATGATCTGTATAGATGTTTACTCCAAAAAATCACGTCAAAAAATAAATTGTCTATGTTTTGTATACGGCTATTTATAATTTATAATAACTGTATATGATTTGTATACCGTGTTTTAAAAGAACCAAATGAAGGAAGGTTTAACTTTGGAATGTTCATGATAATCACGCAAGATATATGATTTCTAAAGCACTACAATTCACCAATACTTCACTAAACCAATTCTTGAAAAACAAGTTTGGGTTGAGTGATGATGTAGTGGTTACCAATAGAATTATAGATCAAAACGGAACGGTACCGGTAGAAAACCAAAACAAGGTAATTATTTCTATAGTACATGTAGGGCAAGAAACCGTAAAATCGTTTTACAACAGAAATAACCGCATGGCTAACGGTAATTATGAAAACAAACCTGTAGGAGAGCGTTACAACATATACATATTAATAGCCCCGAATTTTGAAGAATATAATGAAACGTTAAAATTTTTAAACGCTTCTATTCAGTTTTTTCAAATAAACGGAGCATTAGATGCCAATACTTCGTCAACCATTCCTAAAGGAATTACCCGTTTGGAATTTGAGTTTGAAAAAGGAGACGGTTACTTGCAAATGCATAATTTATGGAGTGCATTGGGAGCTAAATATCAGCCCAGTGTTATTTATAAAATGAAACTGATCAGTATAGCTTCTAATGAAGTAAGAAGCTTTGAAGCAGAAATTACAGGAACCTCAAATACTACAAGAAATGATTAAAAGCAACTTTTATAAAGTGTTTGATGTAGCGGTAACGCATACCTATTTTTTAGATACTATTTGTAAAGGATTACTGTATACAGCTTCTGAGGAAACAACGTATATAATGAAGCGATTTTCATTAAAGCTAAAACTTACTCGTAACGGATTTGAGTTGTATACAGATGCTAAAACATCTCTTGAGCATTTGCTGAATTATATTACGACAACAACCGGAGAAAAAGCATTTAAGTTTAACGTAATTATCCAAGAACCCTACTTTTATCAATTTACCAATTTGCCAATAAATCAAATAGGAATACTTGAGTACACAAGTTCTTTAGTGAGTTCAGTTACAACATTCGGAACTATAATTTTGCAATCCCGTTTTGTTCCAACAGAAGAAGCTGATAAGTTGTTTGGCTTAACGGTAAATTTTGAAGATTTAATTTCTTCAGAAGCTAATGGAGAAATAGCCTGCTATCAAATTAATTTTGAAGCCAGAGCTACCAAATGGGAGTACTATATTATTAATAAAAGTCATCAAAATTTAGGAGAACTCTCTATAAAAAGTAATACCGATATAACATTTGGAGGTCCTGATACGGTAAGACTTCAAAATGGAGAAACAGCCCAATTATTTTCTTTAGAGAACCAATTGTTGGCACTATCCGAAATACCTCAATATCATTTTAATTTAATAAGTAGTACAGAAAAAAACGGTACAACCCGCGCTAAAACAGTGTTTAAAGGGTTGCCCAATCCGAACCCGAATGTATTACAGGTAAATACGAAGGTAAGCCCACCGCTAGTGGCTTCTTTAATGTATGTATATGTATAACCATAAAAATATAGGTAATGAAGAAAGCCAAGATATAAAGGCAGCTTCGAAATTATACTCCGTAAGAGGAGGTGAAAAAAGTTGTAATTAAAAATTTCAATATCAAAAAAGCTAATTAATGAATATAACAAAGATGTTTTATGAATTTATCAACCATTAAATCTCCAGGGGTTTATATCAATGAAGTAAGTGCTTTTGGTAATTCTGTAGTTCCGATTGCTACAGCTATTCCGGCATTTATTGGATATACGCCTCAAGCCATGTACGAAGGGAAATCGTACACGAATGTACCCACAAAAATTACGTCATTCGCAGACTTTCAAGCTATTTTTTGTTTACCCAATCCACCGGCACCGGCAGATCCTGCAAAACAATACGATCCGGAATATTATTTGGTAAAACAAGACAGTCAACCTACTACAGGTGATTATATGATGATTGGAAGTAGCTACTACGCCATTTTACCCGATCCTAATACTATTTATTATTTATACAACAGTATTAAATTGTTTTACGATAACGGAGGGGGTGATGCTTATATTGTTTCGGTAGGCCCTTACGGTGCTCCGTCAGGAAGCCCGGCAGCAGTTGGGGCACAAATTGTAAACCCAAATGTACAATTGAATCAGTTAACAGACGGATTGGCTTTGTTAAAACAAGAACAAGAACCTACCATGTATATCTGTCCGGAAGCAACATTATTATCTGTAGCTAATAATGCGTCGTTAATGCAAGCAATGTTGTTACAATCTACAGAAATGCAAACAGCCGTATGTATTTTTGATATTATAGGAGGTAACGATCCTAACTCGTTAACTTACATGGATGATATTGAAGCATTCCGTAATAGTACCGGTTCTAACGGGTTAGATTATGGGACAGCCTATTATCCTTTTGTAGGAACTACGGTAATGCAAGCGGCAGATATAGATTACACCAATTTATTCGGAGGTAACTTAGATGATTTAAAAGCTATTTTAAGTCCGCCTGATAACCCGAATCCAACGGTTGATGTAATTATAGCAAATATTCAAAATCCGCCTAACGGACAAGCGTTAACCGTAAGCCAATACAACAACTCCTTAATTACAGCCAGTCCTACATACAGCACCATTATAGCTCATGTATTAGAAGACGCTAATATGTTACCGCCAAGTGGGGGAATGGCAGGAGTAATTACAACCACGGATAATCAGGTAGGACCATGGCAATCTCCGGCAAACACTTCAATGGTAGATGTGGTAAACTTACCTATTAAATTATCAGAAACACAACAGGCAGATTTAAACGTAGACGCTGTATCAGGAAAATCAATTAATGCCATCCGATTTTTTAACGGATTAGGAATCTTAGTTTGGGGTGCCAGGACTTTAGACGGAAACAGTAAAGATTGGAGGTATCTTTCTGTAAGAAGAACCATGATTTTCTTAGAACAATCTTGTAAACTGGCAGCCAATGCTTATGTATTTGCTCCAAACGATAAAAATACTTGGGAAGCTGTAAAAGCAATGATTTCTAGCTTCTTAAATGATGTTTGGAAACAAGGAGGTTTGCAAGGAGTCAGTGCATCCGATGCTTTCTCTGTAGAATGTGGTTTAGGTTCAACTATGACTTCAGAAGATATTTTAAATGGTTTTATGAATGTAACCGTAAAAGTGGCTATTGTAAGACCTGCTGAATTTATCGTGTTAACCTTCCAACAACAAATGGCTACTTCTAGTTAACAAGAGCTATATACTTAGGTAATTAAAGAAACCAGTTTTAAAAATTTCGGCGTGAGTGTCGGAGTATTGTAAGCTCACTTAGTGAGTAAAACCAAACTAAAATACTAACATTAAAAATATAATATTATGGCAACAGATGATGGTAGCGTTGAAGGCGCAACATGGCCCATGCCAAAGTTCCGATTCGAAGTAGATTTAGGAACTGAACTTACAGGAGTCGCATTTCAGGAAGTTTCCGGAATGGATGTAGAAAATCAAATTATAGAATACCGTAAAAGTAATAGCCCGTTGTTTTCTACAGAAAAAATGCCCGGAATAGTTAAGTACGGAAACGTAACCATGAAACGTGGTGTTTTTGTAAACGATAATACATTTTGGGATTGGCATGCAGAAATTAAAATGAACACCATTAAACGTAGAACAGTACTTATAAAACTGTTAGACGAAAGTGGTAATGTAACTATGCAATGGCAGTTAAACAATGCTTGGCCTACTAAAATTACCAGTACCGATTTAAAGTCTGACGGTAATGAAGTGGCAGTTGATACTATAGAAATAGCACACGAAGAATTGATTATAACAAATGGCTAATAGTAAAAAGGCAAAAGAAGAAAGTGAAGTAGGAAAATTTCCTGTAGGCTTTTATTTCTCTGTTTCATTTGACGGAAGTGAAGGATTGCCTTTTCAACAAGTATCAGGTTTGACGAAAGAGCAAACGGTAGAAGAAGTAGCAGGGGGAGGAGAAAACAGGTTTAAATACCGCCTCCCGGCTGTTTCTGTAAGTAAAAATTTAGTGTTAAAAAGAGCTTTAGTTCCTAAAGGTGATTTGTTAACGAAATGGTGTAAAGAAAGTATCGATGGTGGACTGGCTAAGCCTATACAAACCAAAACGATATCCGTAAATCTATTAAACAAACAAGGGCAGGCCTCTATGAAATGGAATTTTTACAAAGCCTATCCCATTAAATATTCAATTTCAGATTTAAAATCGCAAGAAAGTGAGGTCTTAATAGATACCATTGAATTTGCCTATATACACTTTACTGTATCGTAAAAAACAAACCTTAAAAGCTGGGTAAAAAAGAAGAGAATGCCTATAGAAATCAGAGAACTTATTATTAAAACCGAAATTAAAACAGCGGTTAATGAAACTTCTTCTTTAAGCAATAATGATTTGATTGTATTAAAAGAAGAATTAATAGAAATGTGTAAGCGTATGCTTTCTGAAGGAGCTAAAAAAACAAATTATAGACGATAGCGAGATATGGGACTAGAATTTATGAAAATAACAGGGTATTTAGATGAAAACTTTACCAATCCGGTTCCGGGTGAACCCTATAAGGTAATGATAAACCCGAATTCGATTAAATGGAATAGGAAAATCCAATATAACGAGCAACAACCTATAGATTCCAGTAAACCCTCTCAGAAATATAAAAATACCCCCAGTGATGAGTTAAGCTTTGAAATTGTTATTGATTGTACAGGGGTTGTGTTTTCTAAACGTATAGACATGGCTAAAGAAATAAAAGCCATTGAAGATATTGTATATACGTATAACGGTAAAATTCACCGACCTAATTATGTAAAAATACAATGGGGCGCCAATTTATCTTTTAGCAGTGTTCTTAAAACATTTAATACTACCTACACACTTTTCAGACCGGACGGAAGTCCGCTGAGAGCAAAAGTAGCATTGAGTTTTGGAGAGTACGTATCCCCAAAAAAGAAAAGCAAAGAAGAAAAAAAAGAATCACCCGATGTTACCCATTTAGTAGAGGTAGTTGAAGGTGAAAATTTACCTCAGTTATGTACCAAGGTTTGGAATTCCCCTTACTACTACATACAAGTAGCTAAATATAACAACCTTAATAAGTTTAGAAATTTAAAAGGCGGTCAGGAATTGTTGTTTCCGCCACTAATTAAACCTGTAGAATCATGAGTGCTGGTACAGAAATAAAAAGCGGAGGCTTAGTAACTTTTGATATTAAAGTTGAGGGTAGTACAATTCCGGATGAGATTGAAATTGAGCGAATTGTAGTTGAAAAATCAGTCAATAGAATTTCAAAAGCAACGATAGTTGTTTTAGACGGGAATGCTTCTAAGGAAGGGTTTGCTGTAAGTTCATCTAAAACCTTTGTTCCAGGGAATAAAGTACGTATAGAAGCAGGTTATGACTCAGAAAACGAGATTATTTTTGAAGGAATTGTAACCAAACAAAGCATTAATATTCATGGTAGTATAGGACCTACTTTGGAAATTGAATGTAGAGATGAAGCCATACGTATGATTGTAGGGCGTAAAAGTCTTACGTATGCAAAGAAAAAAGATAGTGAAATTATAACGTCTATTATCAATACCTATTCAGGAGTTTCTGCTGAGGTAACCGCTACAAAAACAAAATGGCCGGAGCAGGTACAATATTATACTACTGATTGGGATTTTATTTTAGCCAGAGCTGAGGTTAACGGCATGATTGTAACGACCTTAAACGGAAAAGTAGCTGTGTTTCCTCCGGATAAAGATAAAAAGTCGGTATTAGAAATAGAATACGGAAATAACTTGCTTGAGTTTAAAGCAGATTTAGATGCTATTACACAATTAAGTTCGGTAAAAGGAGATGCTTGGGGATATCCAACACAAAAAGTAGTGAATGGTTCAGCAGCAAATACGTATGCCGGCCCCGGAAATTTATCCAGCAAAAAATTATCAGAAGTTGTAGGGTTAAAAGACTTTAAAGTACAAACTACCGCTCCTTTAGAAGCAACTGATTTAACCAACTGGTCTAAAGCGGCCATGCTGAAAAGTGAATTTTCAAAAATTAGAGGAGAAGTTAAATTTCAAGGAAGTAATAAAGTAAATCCGGGAAAGTATATCACTCTTGATGGGTTGGGCGACCGATTTAACGGAGATCATTTGATGTCAAGTGTAGTTCATACCGTTGGTAACGGAAATTGGATCACTGAAGTATCTGTAGGATTGTCTCCGGTATGGTTTACAGAAGAACCGGATGTAATGGCGCCACCGGCTTCCGGATTGTTGCCGGGAGTACAGGGACTTTTTAATGCTACGGTAAAAAAAATGTACGAAGACCCGGATAGTCAGTATAGAATATTAATAGATATTCCGTTGTTTGATCCTAACGGGCAAGGTATTTGGGCACGATTGGCTAATTTTTATGCAACCTCAGGAGCCGGAGCCTTTTTTTTACCCGAAGTAGGAGATGAGGTAGTGGTGGGGTTTTTAAATGAAGATCCGCGTTACCCGATAATTTTAGGCAGTTTGTATAGCAGTACTAAAAACAAGCCTTACAAAACGCTCAGTCCTAACCAAAAAAACACTAAAAAAGCAATTGTTTCTAAACAAGGAATTTTTATTGAGTTTGATGATGAAAATAAAGTGTTTACCATAGAAACACCTAATAAAAACACCGCTGTTTTTGATGATAAAAGTAAAGAAATAACCATCAAAGATCAAAATAGCAACAGCATCGTAATGTCTTCCAGTGGTATTGTAATAAAAAGTGCCAAAAATATTTCAATAGAGGCTAACCAAAAACTAACCTTAAAAGGTAAACAAGGAGTGGCTATAGAAAGCTCTCCGGGAGATGTTACTGTAAAAGGAACCAACATTAAGCAAACGGCTAATGTGAAACTTTCAGCTAAAGGAAATGCACAAGCTGAGTTAACAGGAGGGGCTCAAACAACCATTAAAGGAGCCATGGTTATGATAAATTAAATCTAAAAAAACGAATTACTATGCCACCAGCAGCAAGAATTACAGATTTTCACCAATGTCCAATGCAAACCCCGGCAGTACCCTCACCCATACCTCATGTTGGAGGGCCGGTTATAGGACCGGGACAACCCAATGTTTTAATAGGAAAATTACCGGCCGCAAAAGTAGGAGATATGTTGGTATGTGTAGGACCACCGGATACCATTATAAAAGGTTCTGCCACTGTAAAAATAGGTGGCATGCCCGCAGCCAGAATGGGCGATCCCACAGCCCACGGAGGAAAAATACTTTTAGGAGCTTTTAATGTAATGATAGGTGGGTAGCAGAATTACATATAAGCAGAAAGAATTTTTAGGTTCAGGTTGGGCATTTCCGGTAACCTTTTCCGTTGGAGACCACCAACTGGAAATTACCAGATATGAAAATAACATCAAAGATGCAATAGATGTTATTATGCAAACAAATTTAGGAGAACGTCCTATGGATGCTCAGTTTGGTTCCGGATTGCAACAATTCTTTTTTCAGGAAATGAATCAAACCTTAAAATCAGAAATAAAAGATACAGTAACCAACAGTTTATTAGCAAATGAACCCAGAATTAGTGTGCTAAATGTTGAGGTTGAATATGTAGATGTTTTAGAAGGTTTAGTACAGGTTACCATTGATTACATGTACAATCAAACGAATACCAGACATAATTATGTATATCCTTTTTATATAAAAGAAGGAACCAATTTAAAGTAATAGGTAATGAACGTAACAGATCCATATAAAGCTCTTATTTCTCTGGAAACAGCTCTGGAGGGGCATTCTCGTTTGATTGACGGTCGAACAGAGAAAGATGATTTGAGCTTTTTGGTGAACTACGCATCCTTACTTAATTTTTATGACGAAACCAATACCGTAAATGGGAATTGGACGCCTTTTTTATTAAAAGATCCGGTTTTCTTATTGGCTTCCATAGCTAAAACTCCTTTTAAAAAAATGTACGCTCATTTTGTACAAACTCATGTAGCCTTGGAAGAAGTTTTGGCGTGTAAAAAAAATGCAGAAGAAGAAACAACAGAAAAAAAACAAAATGCAAGCATAACCAATGGCGTAAATCAGTTGTTTAATCAACTACTAAAAATATTTCATTTACTGGAAAGATGGATTCATTATATGTTGGAATGTCCGCTTACCTATAATTTAAAAAATTATGTTATTCAACAAGTAAAAGAAAAATACAGTCAGTTTTTATGGGCTTTGTTATGGTTAAAAGAGCAGCTACATATTAGCAAACTGATAGTTGGTATAGAGCCGGTAAATAAATATTTCTACACTTCTTTTAACCCTACTATATGGAAACAAAGCAATCTTAAAATTCCGTATGCTGAGTTGTTAGGACTTAATTACCCATTAAATACAAACACGAATTGTGATATTTGTAACTCCTTAAAAAAAACAGGTGAACTTATATTCTCTTTTTTTAACAGTATTATTGAATACACGCCTGTTGAATTTGAAAATATAAAAAAGGAAAAGCATGTTTTTCCGGATACCTTACTATTACAAACCTTTACCAGCCTGATGAAAATTTATAAAAAGCAGGTAAACGGATTGGCAGAAAAGCACCTGAATTTTTATTATAAAGATATTTTACATCAAAAAAAACAAGAAGCTATTGCAGATGCTGTTTTTATAAGTACAACATTAGCCGGTAAAGAGTCGGCATTTGAACTTCAAAAGAATAGTTTGTTTGTTGGAGGACAGTATGAAGATGAGCAACCTATTTTATATAAAACTACCCAAAATGTTTCGTTAAATCCTGCGGCAGTTTCAGAAGTCTATACCGTAGCTCAAAAAGTTACGAAAGATGGATATGTTAAGTTGTACAAGCATCAGGAAAAAGAGGTAAATACCATTCAAACTACAGAAGAAGGAACAATTAAAAGTTGGAAAACTTTTGGGTCAGGAACCAGTACTTATGGTGAAGAAGTAGCCTTGGGATTTGCCATTGCATCGCCCATGTTGTTGTTAAAAGAAGGACATAGAGTTATTACCCTAACGTTTACATTTTTAGAAACCGACACTTCTTTATCCTTTTTTGATAAAGGAACTTACTGTTTAAGTACAGAAGAAGCATGGTACACAATTTCTGAAGCTAAAAGAACCATTACAGAGAAAGAAAAAACCGTTGTTTTTACCATAACCTTGGAAGCCACAGATCCGGCAATTGTTTCTTTTACAGAAAGCCCTGAAGGCTATACAACTTCGTGGCCTGTATTTAAAATGAGTTTTACAGAATTTACAAATTTAGCAAGTCCGCCAGTCATAGATACAATAAAGATTGATGTTGAGGTAACAGCGTTAAATACATTTCAGCTGTATAACGATTTTGGATTGTTAGAAAGTGAAAAACCATTTCAGCCTTTAGGACCAACTCCGGAAAAAGACCAAAGCTTTATGATAGGAAGTGCTGAAATTTTTAGCAAACCTGTACAAACATTTTGTATACGACTAGACTGGGCAAACTTACCGGACGATTTTATAACCTACTATCAGCAATACAACAGGTTTTTGAATGGGTATTATAACGAACCGCCCATACCTCAAAGTGGTGAAGCAAAAGAGTCTTTTCTTAACAAAATATGGCCTTTTAAAAAAAAGAAAGAAGAATCAGAAGCAATAGAACCGATTATTTATAAAGAACCCTTTAATGATTGTTGTTTTAAAGTTGAATTTCAACTGTTACAAAATAAAAATTGGGTTCCGTTTACAATGATGAATGCTGATAGCTCATTTTTGGCAGTTCTTTTGGTTAAAAGTAAGTACATAACCTCGTTGTTTAGTGTACAATTCAACATAAATACTGTTACAACTGAATCGTTAAAAGTAACTGATATTTTAACGATTAATAGAGACGTAAACATTCAAGATCTTTTTACCATCAATGCCTGTTTTAAAGTGATAGCCTCTTTAACAGCCAATGGCAAACCGTTTTTAGAGGACGAGTTAGAAATTGATGGTTGGTTACAAATAGATAATAGACTGGGAATAAGTGATATTATAAAAATTAAAGAAGAAGTTAACCTTACTTATGTAATAGCCAATGAAGAAACGCTGAAAGTAACCGAAGTCTTTGAAATTAATAGAACAATAAGAGTACAAGATGTTTTTGGGGTAAATAAAAATTTAACCATAAAAAACACAGTAAAAGTAGCAGATACGATACGTGACTTTGATTTTCAGGAAAAAGTAGAAAAAATTAACTCGTTAGATTTACAACTGACTAATCAGGTGGCAATAAATACCTCGTTACTACTTTCAGAAATCATAGGCTTAAATGAAGATTTATTGTTGAAAGATTTGTTAAAGGCATCTCCTAAAGAAGTTCTTACCTTAAAAAAACCAGTAACGATTGGCGATTTTTTAGAAGGAGATTTTGAAAAAGATAAAGAGGCAATTAAGTTTAAAATTCAAGGGCAACTATCTTTAGAAAATAGAATGCAACAGCCAACAAGTGTGCAAATTTCAGGTAGTATTTACATGCAATCAGAAATGAGTATTACCAATAATTTGTCGGTTAATACAGACATAAGTTTTTCAAATATTATTGAGGTAACAGATACAAAAAAGATCAAAGTATTAGAAGCAGATTTGTGTAAAGAAATGTATCAATACAGCACTTTTAAGAGTACAAAAATTTCAGAAGCACAATATTATATTGATCCTACTATTCAACTTGTACCTTTAGAATTAACAGAAGCTACCAATAGCGGATTTGTTAGAATGCGGTTAGCAGACCCTAAATACGGTTTTGGAGCCGCCATTTATGCTAAAGTGGTAAGTACGATAGCATTATACAATGCAGATAGTATTGCGTTAAATTTTAAAGCAGAAAATGACACGTATGCCTTAGAAACTCCGGCAAATGAACCTTATACTCCTGTGGTGAATCTTTTTAAAGGAAGCTATACAAGTAGTATAACTTATAATTTTTCAGAAGAAACTAATAACTACCCTGTACAATGTTTTTATGAGGATGTGTTTAAAACCTATTCGGTATATGATTCCGGTATTTCTAAAGAAACCAACGGAGTATTCGAGAACGGATTTCCGGCGCTTTTACCTTCATTTAACGGTCTGGGAAAATTATACATAGCTTTAGAAGAGATGATAGCTCCGGCTGAGGTAAGTTTATATTTTGAATTGGCTCAAAAACGAATTAATTCTGAAGAAAATAAACAAGAAATCACCTATACGTATTTAAGCGAAAAAGGCTGGCAGTTACTGCCTGTAATAGCAAATACAACTAACAATTTCAACTGCTCGGGTATTATTACGTTTAACGTAGCTTCTAATATTACAAAAACACATCATACCATGCCGGAGGGTGTTTATTGGATAGCGATTGAAGTAGCCGATACTCCTGATAACTATAATGAAACTACTTTTTTAACGACCAACGGAATTAAACTTGAAAGAACCGGAAAAGAATTTAGACACTCACCTAAGAAACCTCATATTGAAGCCAATGCTATAGAAAGTCCTTACATAGCCATACCGGAATTGGCAACTATAGTACAACCTTTTCCTTCTTTTGGAGGGAAAGCGGCCGAAACAGAAAGACATCTCAATAAAAGAGTAAGCATACGATTAAAAACAAAAGATAGAGTAGTAACAGCACAAGATTATTACAGAGTTATTACAGAAGCATTTCCGGAAATATACTATGTAAAAACGATATATAATCAGCCCTTACAAAGAACGGAAGTGTATTTAGTAGAGAACGTTCAGAAAAGTACCGATACCAATGCTTTCAGACCCTTGCTAAGCTACTGTTTTAGAGAGGTAATTCAACAATATGTACAGCATAGAGCTTCTGAATATGCACAAGTATCCGTACGTAATTTTGAGTTTGTATATCTAAAAATTACCGGAGAAATTCAAATTTTACCGGGTAATTCAGTTGCCGGGGTAGCTAAAGAAGTAAATAACGGAATCAGCGTTTTTTTATCTCCGTGGATAACCAGTAAACAATCTCAAATAGCAATAGATAAAGGAGTAAGTACCGCACAAATTGCTGAATTTATAAAGAGCTATAAAAGTATAAAGGCAGTGAATGCCTTAACACTTTATTTAGGAGAAAAAAATCCGGAAACCGGACGCATTGTATATAGTGATATTCCGCTGAAAACTATAACAACTCAAGATTTAGAACCGTATATGCTATTGGTACCCTCGTTAAATAATCAAGAACTAATGTATAGGTAATGAAAGAACAAAGTTACATAGAGAACGGAACGTTGCCTATTGAGGTTAACTTTTTAGCCCTTAAAGAAAGAGGACTCGCATATATTCAGGAAAATAATGAAGGTACGTGGACAAATTTGAATGATAGCGACCCGGGAGTTACCATTTTAGATCAGGTGTGTTTTGCACTTACTGAATTAGGGTATTGTAACGATTTTCCTATTAAAGATATTCTAACCAATAAAAATGGAAAGTTAGCCGTAAAAAATCAATTCTATTTACCGGAAGATATTTTAACAACCTCTCCGGTTACCATAGAAGATTTTAGAAAATATGTAGTTGATAAAATAAAAGAAGTAATCAACCTGCAAATAACATCGGTAACCGGCAGTTTACATACAAACGGAATTTATAAAGTAGCTGTATTAATTGACGCTAAGGCAGATAAAGAAAAGCAAGTAGAAGTAAGCATTCGAAAAGATGGAAAAGAAGAATTTATTTTTAAAAGCAAGGAAGCCATTATTTTAGAAAACACCTTTTTTGTACTCAATACTTGTAGAAATTTAGGAGAACTGTTTTTGTATCCGGAATCTCTAAAAAGTAAAGAACATACAGTGTATGGCAATTTAGAAATTGAAAACGGCTATGATGTAAATTCAATTTTAATAAACATAGAATATGCTATTAATAACTATGTTTTTCCAAAACTGATACAAAAAGGATATGATGAATTAAGAAAGCAGGGAGAAAGTGTGAACACCATTTTTAATGGTCCAAAACTTAAAAATGGTTGGATTTCAGAAAGGAATATGCAACCAAAAAGAAATAGAGTACAAGCGTATGAGTTAACAGAAGTTATTCAATCGGTTAAAGGCGTATTGTCTATATCAGATGTAACTTTTTCTGGCAAAGACCTGTATGAAGTTTTTTCATTAGCAGATGAAATACTCACTTTTAATTTTATAAAATCTTCTAACCTACAAAGCATTTCCGGTACAAGTAACAGCTTATATGTGTATAGTAAAGGGCGTATTTTAAATGAAGGAATTAACACGTCTGTAATTAAAGAATTATCAAATTTAGACCAACCTATAAGCCAAATAAGTAAAGTATCAGCCGTTAAAATGGCACCGGAAGTACCCGAAGGAACTTATAGAGACATCAGTTCTTATTTTTCAATACAAAATACGTTTCCTGACGTATATGCAGTTGGAAGTGAAGGCGTGAGTGCCAATGCTACTGCTTTTCAAATAGCGCAATCCAGACAGTTAAAAGGCTATTTAACATTATTTGACCAAATGTTAACCAATCAATTTATGCAATTGGCTAACTTAGAAAGACTGTTTTCTTTTGAAAATTCGGTAACTGGTGATCCAACCGATACTGAACATTTTTATAGCGTGCAAACAGCTTATGAAAAGTTGCATCCTAAATATCCGTCTCCGTATATCTGTTTTTCACCCACGTATTACTATCAATCGTTATACAAAGAAGTTCCGCACATTCGTCCTTTACTAAGAAACTTTAAAAAACATCAGTTTAGCTATGAAATGCAAACTCCTGAACAAGAAATTATGCAAGGCTGGACTCAATATCAAAACGATCCGTATAATTCTTATATGTGGGGACTCATGTCTTTTATGGAAAATGAAGAGGTTAACTTAGATAGGAGGAATACCATGCTAGATCATTTATTAGCAAGACATGGAGAGTCACCGATGATTATAGATACGATAGTTGAAGGCACAGTGTATTCGGGCAACTCCCAAAAAGACAGGGTAATTATAAAAAGTTTGTATTTGCAAAATTTAGGAATGCTGTCTTATTACAGAACCAAAGCCTATAATTTTATTGGAGCAAACCGATTAAGAGTTAAATACGTTACTGCTTCTGCCGAATTGCCGGAGAAATTCTACCAAAAGTTACGAGAAAAATTAGTTCAGGGAAATCAAAAGAATTTCATTTTTGACACCTTAAAAGTAAATAAAGAGCAACAAATTGAAAACATAGATTTTACTAACTATTCAGCAGTAGAACTAAAATTAAACCTTCTGTTTGCTTTAAATGTATACTATCGAGATTATTTAATACAATATAACAACTCGTATGCCTATTGGTTGATTACCCAACGTAAAGGTTTTTTATGTATTGAAACAAACTTACTAAAGGAATCAGCAGACTATGAAATTAGTATTACAGAAGGTGAATCGTATTGGAAGATTGATAAAAAAGTAAGTTATAATGAAGTAGTACAGATAGAAAATTTACTAAAAAATCAAACTACTCTTCATCTGTTACAAACGTATTATTCAATAACCAAAGTAGCACAAGAAAAAGAAAATAATGACTGTTTTAAAACGCTGGAAAATTCCTCATACACATGGTGTGTGAATGTTTCAGAAACAGAAATAAGTCATGCAAACTCATTGTTTGTAAACAATACGTTGATTTTTATTTTTCCTGATTTCTTTCAAAATAGTAATGAGTTTAAAATTATAAATTTTAAAAACAGACTTCATTATTTTTTAGAAAATGAATTGCCGGTACAAGTAGCCTCAAAAAGTTTTTTTGTAGTAGAAGAAGTACTTAAAGAATTAATTATAGCCTATAGCGAATGGTATAATAGTTTACGATTTCATCAAAAAAACGGAACGTTACACGGACCGGAATTGGCAAGCAGTGCAAGGCACTTAATAGCATTATTAGTTCAACTAAATCAGTTACAAAAATGATGAATCATAATAGCCATATAGTAGCACGTTGCCTTTGGAACACTTCTTTTGATAATAAAGAAAAAGGAGTTGAACTTCAAAACGCCATTAGTCATTGGAGTGAACATCATATGCCCAGAGAAATCAATACCATTTTTGATGCTGTTTGTCCGGAAAAACAAACACTTAAAATAAAAACATTGAAGCTGGATTTAGGAGTGATTTCGTATGAAAACCTAAAAGAAGATTTGCATTTGAAACTAAGAACTCAACTTTTGTTAACGTTGAGAGATTTGTTGATGTATCCGGATAAACATGCACAAAGTATTGAAATTTTAAGAGAAGAAAATACGTACCTGCATACACTAAAGTACTTTTTATTACAAGGAGTAATGCCTTGGGATTATCAAGGAATAAAAGGAACCGTAAACCAAATTATAGAACATCAGTTAACTCATAACAGACATGAAGTTATGAGAATGATTAAAACGGTAGGCATTGAAGAGTATGTAAGACGAAGAATAGCTTGGCAGTTAAAAGAAACTAATGTTCAGCAAATAATTAAAAACATAGAAAGAAGTAATCATAATTACATTATTGATTTTTCAGAAGAGTTTATAAAAATTCAACAACAAGAAACTATTGTAAAAACAGGGATTTATGATTTTAAGAAAAACCTGATGTTTTGGATTTTAAATTACTTGTTTGTTGAAAGAGGAACCATGTTTAACAAAGTTGATTTTGTAAGAAGCAATATTCAACAAATGGCGAATCATTTTAACATTGAATACAATGAGCTGTTTGCGTTAATAGAAGATGCCGTGTATAAAGTACACGAACATTCGTATGTAAAAACAAACTTTATTTTAATTCTGTCTATCTTATCTCAAAAACAAAACAAGCCATTGCAAGGAAGTTTTGCTAATGAAAGGCAACAAGAAAAACAATGGCAATTATTAATACACTATTTTAAATCGGCTAACAACCGTAGTACAACCTATCAGAAAAAACGTTTTGAGGAACTGATTCATAGTTTATCGGAAACCAATCCGTCCCGATTTAAAAAACTACTGGATTCAGTACAAAATACCGCTACTGTATGGAAGTTACTAAGCAAAGATATATCGGTAGCAACACTTAAAATTCTTTTGCACACGTTAGCACCGGTAAAAGCACAAAAAATACTACAACAGGTAGCTCTTTTACAGCAATTAAATTTACGTAAGCAGTTTCATCTGGATAAAAAATGGATGCTACATACAGCTCTGGAGTTTTTAACGGATCAAAAAACAGCTGCCTATTCAGAAAAACGATTTTTAAATTATGTAGTACAACAGCTGAGTTCTTTTCAAAAAGTGTCCAGAACAACTATATTGGAAACTATAGTGGCTAAAGAAGTAGTTCCAACGCATAAAAACACAGAAACAGCTATTTTAGTAAAAAATGCAGAACAACTGTATACTTCAGAAGTTTTAAAGGAGCTTCCCTCTTTTACAGAAGAACGACTATTAACTCTTTTAGAAGGATTAGAAAAGGGCTCATTTACAGTAACTACTAAATTGCCCGCAAACTATTATAAGGTATTACAGTTATGGCTAACCAATACGCCAAAAGCTGTTTGGAATGTACTGCGTAGTTATGAAAACAAAAACTTCATTCAAGAATTATTATTTATACTGTTAGAGGAAGATAAAATCAGTAAACGATTATTTAAAAGTGTTTTCCCTGAATATTACAGCTATGTAAAGCAATTACAAAAAAGTATTGATAGGGTTATTAGTGAAAAAGCAGCAACAGGCAGTAGTTTACAAACCCTAAAAAGAAAGCTGTTAACAGAAGGAATTACAGTAGTGCTGTTCAATGAAAATATTCAAGCAACTTCTTTTGTAAAAAAACTGATAGAACAACTTAGTATCAGAGAAGAATCGTATCGTAATTCTTCAAAGTATCAAAAAGAACTTGAAACAGTGATAGCGTATTTTTTTGAAACGCATCAAGAGTTTTCCGAACTTCAAAAAACAACATTTAATCTGTTAACGCAATCAACCTCAAGAATAGCGGTACTTATACAATACATGCAACAATCTCAAAATAAACAACAAGAGGTAGGGCAACTTCTTATGCAATTGGTACACGAAAAAAAGACGGATAGTAAAACGTTTCAGCAAAACGAAAAAAGTATCAGTAATTATTTACTAAAGGAAGGATATGCTGTACAAAAAGAATGTATAGAAGCGTTTGTTAAAAAGAGAACTGCTTTTACCCGAAAGTTAACTGCTTTAGAGATAGAAAAAATAGTTAAAGAAAGTTATTGGCAGTGTATTGCCGACTATACCCGTTATAAAGGAGATAAAGTAAAGTTTAAAGCATTACTTAACAAGGCAATATCGTATTGTTTAGGAGAAATACTTCCTCATGGAAATGAAAAATTAAATGAAGAAAAAACCTATGAGAAGCTTTTAACAGCTAATGATTTTACTCATTTAAATGCTAACTATTCAATTACCACAGAAGCTCTGATAAACGCTATTAAACAAGCTGTTAAAACAGGAGAATCTCATATAATAATTGATCATACAACAGTAACACTTAAAGAAATTGTTTGCTCTCTATTAGAACAAACCCCTCAAAAAGTACGTGAATTATTACAAGAAATAGCCGAAGTTCAGGTACAAATTGATTTCTTACAATCAGTCATTTCTTTTCAAGAGTTTATCGTGCTTATTGCTAAAGATAAACTAAACAATTCGTTACATCAATTTTGCGATAGTGTATTGGTTTTAGTTCAGTTAATAAAGCAAATAGAAAGCAAGTTATGGACTAAAACTATGGAGCGTACTTTTTGGAAACACAGTGTACATCTGCTTAATCATCAAAACAGCGCAATTACAGAGCTGAAACAATTGAGTATTGTTGTATTAAATGAATTAGCAAAAATTGAAGAGGTAACAGCGCTTACTATTGTTGAGCAGTTAAGGGAAAATAACATAAAAATACCTCAGGTATTAAGAGATATATTGATAGAGAAAAATACCACTTTTGAATTGTTAGAAACTAAACAAATAGTAAAAGAAATTTCGGGTGATTTACAAGTGTGTGTTGAAAAAAATAAAATTAAAGAACTGTGTGAATCTTTATGTTTAGAACATAAAATACCATCATGGTACGCACATTCCAATAGTATAACTCCTCAAATTTTAATCAATGAAATTTTACAAGCTTATCCGCTAGAAATTGTTTCGGTACTTAGAAAAAATACCATTTCTATATATCAGTTAAAACGTCTGGTTGTATTAGTCAAAGGACGCTCGTTTTTTGAGATGTTACAAATATTGTATCCAAACCAACAAGTACAGTTTTCGGCACTTGAAAAATTGTACACGTCTCTAAAACATACATCTATAAGAAAAATATCAGGTCAAGAAATTCAGCAAATACTTCTGGAGAAAGTCATCAAAGCTTGGATTGCATCCAACTGGAAATCTGTAGAAACTTCATTTATATGGAAAGAATTATTGTGGGAGTTAAAAGTTAGGAAAAATGTGAATGAAAAAAGCTTTTTAGAAGCTTTTGAAACTTACAAAACAGCGTTGCCAATTTCATTACAAGTAAGTTATAACGAAGCAAAAAAAGGAATAATAAAAACAACCAATAACACCCTAAAATTAACGAATAAACCTCAAGAAAATATGAGCAAAGAAAGCCAAGAATCTTCGGCTATTGGAGTAGCAGTAACTAATGCCGGTTTGGTATTGTTGAATAATTATTTTTTAATGCTGTTAGAGCGTTTAGAACTCGTAAAAAACAATCAATTCATTTCAGAAGAAGCTCGCTCAGAAGCCATTCATTATTTACAATACGTAGTAACAGGATTAACACAAACAGACGAGTCACACTTAGCATTAAATAAAGTATTGTGCGGGGTTCCGTTATCACAACCTATTAAAGACAGTATTCAAGTATCAAAAGATAATAAAGCACTTATAGAGGGACTATTACAGTCGGTTATAAATTATTGGAGTGCTATAGGAGATACCTCTATACAGGGGTTTAGAGGAAATTGGTTGGTACGTAACGGTCTATTAAGAGAAGAAGCCGATCGTTGGAGTTTATTGGTTGAAAAAAGAGCGTATGACATACTCTTAACAAAATGCCCGTTTTCTTTTTCAATTATAAAATTACCATGGATGGATAAACCAGTGCATGTAACATGGTCGTATTAAAAATAACTATATAAATAATAAAAACAATAGAACTAAAAGGGTAGCTAATAACTAACCAAACACACTCGAATGAGTGATTAAAATGAGTAATAACTTAAACTAATTTTTATGAATTCGTACAATGAAAATTTACATTCTAGTGTTGTAACAGCACTGAGTGACCAAGAATTACAAGTACAGAAAACAAAAGCTTCATTAGACGCTTCTATGTTTTCATTGTACTACGCAGAAGGAGCCAGAATTACTGCGGCTGAAAACTTACACATAGCTAACACTAATTTAGAATTTCAGCAATTAGCTCAGGAGCAAGCGGTTATTGATAGTGATTTATCAACTAATGTATTAGCCTCTGCCGATTTAGCAAAAGAATTGGTAGCTAAGTCTGTATCAAATACATCTGTGGCAGCCGCCAATGTACAAATAGCTTCTAACGCTATTTTAAAATTAGCAAGCGATACCGGTAGTATTTTTAGTATTGTAAATGCAGCTGATTACGGAACTGAAATTTACGATCAAAGTAAAGAGGCTTATGAGCTAATGAACAAAACAGCGTATTTGGCAGAGCAAGCATCTCAGTACAGTATGGAAGCTTCAACGTCAATTGCAGAAGTACCGGCCAATACACTATCTGAAAAGGCAAAAAATACAAATGCTTCAATTAAAAGTTTGTTAGATGCAGTTACCACAAATTTTAACAATGCCTCTACAGCGGTGGTTACGTATACAGAAACATTAGCCACTGAAAATACTGAAGAAAAGGCAGCAGAAGGAGTTCTTGAAAACACGAATACCGTATACAATTCAAGTGTTGAATCGTATGATTTGTACAATAAAGAGATGAACCTTAATCTGTTGGTGAAAGTACCGGATGTTGTAGGAGAGAGAACCAATTATAAAGTAAGTTTTGACAGCTATAAAAGTCCTTTTGATGTATCAAAGTTTACCAGTGGGCTTTTTAGGAAAAACAAAGGGTATCCGGTAAGTAAGTACTACATTTTTTTAGTTAGAAATGATAAAAAAGATGTGTTTTCAATTTCTGATGCAGAAGGGCTTATCTTATTAGATCCGGAAGAAAAAAGGTACATTGAAGTAAAAAGTAATGAGAAAAACTCACATGAAAAAGATATTTACCAATCACAATTAAAAGATGTGCAAGGTAAATCTATGGAATTAGGTGTTAAATACGTGGTATTTGTTTTTGCATTATTAGATAATGAATACAAAAAGCTAATTAACACGTTTGACGATTATCTATCTGCTCCTTCGGCATTTTTTACCTTAACCAAACAACTGGCTGCACCGGAAGCGAAAACCATTAAAGTAGAAAATAATCGTATGGTGTTTGTTGTAGATGAAAACATTACAGAAGAAATTGAGTACAGATGTATGTTTTTACCTAATAATCAAAATTTAGTAAAAGGTTTATTAACGGTTGAAGGTTTAAAGACCATAGAAAGTGAAACCAGAAAACTAGAAAGAATTGCTGATACGTTTGATCCTTTAATAGCCAAATTAGAAACGGAAATAAATAATCTTACCTCAGAAAAAAGCGGTGTTGATGAATTAAAAACAGCTAACAGAGAAAAATGGGAAGATGAAGATTTGGATGCTAAAGAACTTAAAAAATTAAAAGACGAGCATAAAAAGCTAGGTGTTGAATATGATAAGAAATCAGCTGAGTTGGCAAAACTGGAAAAAGAGCTTAAAAGAGTTGAACATAGAAAGCAGCAAGCCATTAATAGTATTGACAGACCTAAGCATATTCAGCCCGGATTTTTCTTTAACTATACCATTGCTTCCGGCTTGAATTTAGAAAGTTATTCAATAGCTAAAAAATTAAAAGATAAAGTAGACGATAAAGAAATTTGGGAGGTTCAAATTACAGCGAGTACTACAGATAATTTTGGAAACAGATTGCATGAAGGTGACAAATACATACCGGTTGTTTTAGCAATGCCTAATGAAGGAGAAGCCGTAAATAACCAAATTTTAGGAGCCTTATCAGACTTCCAACATACAAAGGATTTTATCTATAAAAACAAGGTGTTAACAAACGTAATTACCAACTAAAAAAAGAATCATGGAAATATTAAATACAATTCCTAATAAATACGGAATAACAGAAAAAAAGAAATCAGAATTAGATGCACTGACTAATCAGGTTTTATATGCACAAGAAGATGTAGAACAACTACAAGCCATTGTAAACTCATTAACAGCAAAATCACAAGCGTTACAAACGCAGTTAACTGTTGTACAAGCTAATAAAGATACTGCTTTAAGTAATAAAGAATTGTTAGAAACGGTAATAGATAACGTTACAGATTTACTAATCAATTCACAAATTACTTTTGATAGAGTGGTGTATTCTGATACAAGAATTAAAGTAGTATCTGAAAGTATTAACGATGTCATGAATAAACTTATTTATTCAGCAGAAGTAGTTAATAAACTATCTAATTTAATTATTAGAAAAAAAGCACAAAACCCGTTAATATCTGATGAATTGGTAGCCATGGTTACCAATGCAGGAACGGATGCTAATAATGCGGTTGCTTTAACCTTAACCGCTTTAAATTCGGTATTTGTGTCGCAATCAACTACTATTCAATCAGAAGGAACCATGTCGTTAGAATTTCTGTATGCAATCAAATTATATGAATTTATTACGGGAGAAGATTTATCTACATTGGCAGAGGAAGAAACACCGGATAAAATGCTAAGCATTATAGATAAAATAAGATTGAATAAAAAAGCCAACTTACTTCTTGAAGTAGAAACGGTTATTCAAGACAAACAAAAAGCTTCTATTAAAGAATTAATTAATGAAGCATATACCATTGCGGTGTACAGATATAATCAGATTTTAATAGCAAGTAATGATGCTATTAAACAACTGAGTGAAGCTGAGATAGCACTTAATAAAGAAACTGTTAAATTAAACTCATTACAAGCCGGTTTATCAGCAGCCAATGCAGCAGCTTTAGCTTCTTAATAGTTTGTAATGTACTATAAGAGATTGCCGTGGAACTAATTTAGAACCCTCTTTTAGGCAATCTCTTATTCTAACAAAGAACGTATGTATATTCAAAAAAAGGAAGAAGCAAGTTCAAGTAAAGCTGCGGCAAATACTTTTAAAGAGCCTAAAACAAATGTATTTCAGCTTGTTGATAACAGAAAAGGTTTAGCATCACAAAAAATAATTCAACGAATGGATAGTGATGAAGAGTACGAACCGGAATCTGATGCCGAAATGTTTGATGCAGATGAAATTTATAGAAATCCTTCAAAGTCCTATAGAGGTTCTCGTTCATTTTTTACAGGTAAAGACCAAGATACCCGAAAAAATTTGGTAAAACGCCAAACAGGGACAGACGGAAAGTTATATTCCGGTTTTAAGGGTGATGGCCCGGAAATTAAATTAGATAAACAAGGAAGAGAAATAAGGGATCACAGTAAAAAATCAACAAAAAATAAACAACCGGATATTGATCATATCATAGATTTTCTTGCTATTGATGATGAAGTGGATAGGTATGATGATAGTGACCTTTCAGAAGATGAAACAGAAGAATTCAAAAATTATCTATACAACGTAGAAGATAATTTAGAAATTCTATCTAAAAGCCAACACAAAAGGAAAAAAAAATATACACGAGATACGCTTACTAAGAAGATAAAAAAACAAGCTAGGGACTTTGTTAAAACGCAAAGACAAAAATTTAAAACTGATGCCAAGTCGCAAAAAAGATTAAAAAGCAGACACAAACGATCAAAAAAGAAACTGGTAAATAAAAACCCTTAAGCTGTAATGTTTTAGTAACAATAATTTCAGAACCTAATCCCTAAAAAATGGAAAATATCACAAAAAAATTTTATTTCGATTTTTATAATAGAACAAACGGTTTCATTCCGTCAAAACCCCTGAATCAAAATATGTATCTCGGAGATTTTTTTCAAATTCAAAAGGGAGAAATGGTTCTTTTGGGAAATATTTTCAGAAATGGCGTAGTAGATGTTGATGAGGTAAGTTTTGAATACGGAATACAACAAAACCAATACAATTGGAATTTTAGTAACGGGGTTACTAAACCCTATGTAGGAAGAGATAGCGGTCAAAATCCTATTGAAGGAACCTTTGGGTACAGTAAACAAATACTGGCTTTTAAAGAGTTTGGAAGTTTCTTTTTTACCAGTAACCATCCGGAATCTGTAAAAATTTTAAACTGGAATGCCATAGCTGCTGAATTAATTATTAAGCTAACACAAGTGCTCTATTCTTTTAGAGAGTTATACGTAGTTACCGAAAGTGCAGTTGCTTCTGATTGGACCTTAGCAATTTCAGGATCTGATAAAGGTGAATTAGAAATTGCTTCAGAAACGGAAAGTTCCGGTTTAATAGAATTATTTGGTAAAGCCAATTCAAAAACCATTCAAGCCAGAGATATAGAATACTACCATAAAGAAGAAAAAAAGATTCCTTCTTTTTTCAAAGCTAAAAAATTGATTGTACAACCCGAAAAACTGGACGTTTTTATTAGCGATTTAATAAGAGAACGAACAGGGAGAGTTGATTGGGCGGTTAATTTTTTTGATTACGATTATGAACATACGAGTTTTTCGGTTTCTATTCCGCAAAACCACCCCACTTGTGTATTAGATATGTTGCAGGCAAATCAATTAAATCCTAATACTGCTTTGCAGTATTTTAAATGGGTAGATGCTAATTTAGATGATATAGAAAAGTTGTTTATAACGTATGGAAACTAATGGTAACATAGAAGCATTACACCGGGAAGTATTATGGTTACAAGAAGTAATTCATAATGTAATTAGCACGTATTTAGAACACGAGGGAGAACGACCTCATTGGACAGAAATACCACAACCCGATTTAGTAAACAAAGAGTCAGTATATGCTACCTGTATACAAAAATGGAAGCTAACCATTTATGAACGTTTGGCATTAGTATTAGCATTGACCCCTCAATTAAAGCCGGAAATACTGGATGTGTTTTTTGGAAGAAATAAAATTTACGATCGTGGATTTACAGAGTTTGGAGGGGTAATTGATAAAAACCACAGTGGCTTTTTACCAACCGGACAAACCTTATTATTCTTAATTACAGCTACTGAACCTCATTTAAGAAATGAAGCAATTGCTATTTTTACTAAAGAAAATATTCTTACCAAAGAACAAGTACTTTTTATTGAAGATACCGAAGCATTTATTCCCAAATTTAACGGAGTATTAGGGTTAAGTAATGATTGGTATCACTTTTTTGTAACCGGTGAAAAACCAAAACTAGAGCAAAGTAGCACGTTTCCTGCCCAAAAAATAACGACGCATTTAGAGTGGGAAGATGTGGTGTTAAATGATGTAGTGATGGATCAGGTATTAGAGTTGAAATCATGGTTAACGCATGGAAATACGTTAATGAATGAGTGGCAGTTGTATAAAAAAATAAAACCGGGATACAGAGCTTTGTTTTACGGACCACCGGGAACAGGAAAAACCTTAACGGTTTCTTTGTTAGGGAAAGTATCTGAAAGGGAAGTATATCGGGTAGATTTATCAATGATTGTTTCTAAATATATAGGAGAAACAGAAAAAAACTTATCTAAAATTTTTGACATCGCACAGTATAAAGATTGGATTTTATTTTTTGATGAAGCAGATGCATTATTTGGAAAAAGAACAGAAGCCAATAGCTCTAATGATCGACATGCTAATCAACAAACATCATATTTATTACAAAGAATTGAAGATTTTCCGGGAGTTGTTATTCTGGCTTCCAATTTAAAAGGAAATATGGACGCTGCTTTTACCAGAAGGTTCCAGTCCATGATTCATTTTAACATGCCGGAAGTAAATGAGCGCTATCAGTTATGGACTCATGCTTTTTCAGGAGTATGTACTCTTGACCCGTCTGTAGATGTTTGGAAAATAGCGGAAGATTATGAACTGGCAGGTGGTGCTATTATTAATGTGTTGCGTTTTTGTGCTCTTGCTGCTATTACCCGTAATGACTCCGTGGTTACTAAAGAAGAACTCTTGGAAGGAATTAGAAAAGAATTTAAAAAGGAAAATAAAACCATGAATACTTTTTGATATGGAAAAAGCTAAAAAACATAGAAAAAAAGAAGTTTCCTTTTTTTTGTATATCAAATCATGGGAAAAAGAAATTCCAACTCATTGGAGAAATGTACTCATTGCAGAAGCTCTTAATTATTGTGTGTATAACGAAGATTTAGTAATAAAAGGCTATTGGTTAACTCAAAAAAGACTCTATTTAGTAATACTTACAGAAAAGCATAGCGCAGAACATATTTTAAATGTATTTGCTAAACAAGTAGCAAAAGGCATGTATGAATATCAATACCGTTTAAAGAATAGCCAAACAACCTCCAGTAAATCCATACTCTTTACGGATTTATTTATCAAGCTACCGTTGTATAACCAATATATCATTCAACTAATTACAGGAGAAAAAATACTACTACCTTATTATAACCCGTATGTGGTACAATTACAACATAAGATTCATGATGATAATTATTGTTCAGCTATAGATTATAGGGGAGCTATTGGTCCTGTAGTAGTAAAAACACATTAAAACTTTAGAATTATGGAATACAAGAAATCAAAAATAGTGCAACAAAAAAGTACAAATTACAACGGCATAGGAAAAAATGCCTTACAATTAAAAGACAATCGCTCTGCAAAGCACATAACTCCTGAAAAAACCACTCAATTACGAGGATTGGAAGAGGAGGAAGAGGAATTGCAATTAAAAGCAGATATCGCCCAAAAAATGGGGTTGGACGAGGAAGAAGACGAATACCCTCTGCAAAGGAAAGAAAACAACACAGGGCTACCCGATACCTTAAAGTCGGGTATCGAAAATATATCCGGCTATTCGATGGATGATGTACAAGTACACTATAATTCCGGCAAACCGGCGCAACTTAATGCCCATGCCTATGCACAAGGAACGGATATTCATGTAGCAAGCGGACAGGAACAACATTTACCACATGAAGCATGGCATGTGGTACAGCAAAAACAAGGAAGAGTGCAGCCAACCATGTCTTTAAACGGAGCACAAATTAATGACAATGTAGGATTGGAAACCGAAGCAGATGTAATGGGAAATAAGGCGTTACAGAGGAAGCAAGAAAGAGGGGTTAACCAAAAAATTACACAAAAAAAAAGTAATGGTGAAAAAGGGGTTGGAGGTACAACTCTTAGAAATAAGAATGTAACTCAAAGAGTACAATACCTATGGATGTTAAACCCTACAGGAAATCCAGAGTTTGATAATAAAATAGAGGAAGCAAAATTGCACAAACAAACTACCGGAGAAAATAATCTCCCGGTTGAAAAGGAATCGGAAAAAGAAAGCTCTGAATTAGAAACCATTACTATGGCAGATGCAAGAACAAAAATTGGTGATATTACAGAAGAGAATAAAAAAAAGAAACAAATTAATTATGATTCCGATTCTGAATCGGAAGAAGAATTAATGGTTGGTAAAAATGTAAAAGCTACATTTGATTATATAAAAACAATGCTAGCAGAAAAAGGATGGGAGCTAAAAAAAGGGAATGAAGGGCATTGCATTACGGTAGTGAAAAAAAATTATGGTGTAGATGAAATTAAAAATGAAGAATCTGATGAGCCTGATTATATACTAATTGATGACGAAGTAAAAGAAAGTTTTTTTTATGATGATGGAGAGGGAACAAAAGAGTTAGAAAAAACGGTTTATTATGATCCGGATTGCCCTCTAATTGATTTGATTCATGAGTTGGATCATGTAAAACAAGTAGAAGAATATGAAAAACTGCACGGGGTTAATTTAATAACTACATGGCAGGCCTTAAATTGGGGATATGAAATGGTTGCGGAGGAACCTAAAGGCGGAATTTCTTCAGCTACAGAAGGCCCGTCACGTAAATTTCAAAAAGACCATGTAAATAAAGATAAAAGTGTTGATGTATTGGGTAAAAATGCTAACTCTGTAGCTGAATATCAAAATTACATGTTAGAATTATTAAGGTATGTTAAGATGAATGCCTCCGTTGAAGAAATAAAAGAAATAGCAAAAAGAGTAGCCGATCATAGAGAAATGGCTGAAAAAGAATTAGTAAAATATCATGAAACAGATGAAGAAGAAAGAGATAAATTTATTGAAGCATGCGAACAGATTATTTCTTTTGAAGAATTAAAAGATAAATATGAAAAAGCAGGCGGTTTAAACTATGAAAAATAAAAGATTGGATTAAATGTAAAAATAGAATCAGATTATGAATAAATCATATATACCAAAAAAAGCAGAAAATAATCATAATACTGTTTCAGCAAGCAACTATGTAAGCCAACAAAAAGAAAAACAGTTAAATACTTTTTCATTTATTGACAATCGTTTGCATTTAAAGCAAAATATTCAAGGGAAACCAAACAACTCCTGTAATCCGGCACAACTTAAAGCCCATGCCGGTAGCTATTCTAATAATCAAGTTGCTCAACGTCAATCTTCCGATAAACCTATTCAGCTATTGTTAACGGCGGATACTTTTAGTGAACAAATAGAAACAGCAGGCGGAGTTACAGATAATATTTTTTTTAAGGCAATAAGAAGTGGCTTATTAAAATTTCAAAAGGCAGGACAACCCAAATCTGTTAAAGGAAGATTTATTCATAATTTATATGAAAGCATAACGGGGCCTACACAATCAACTTCTACAGATAAATTAAAAGCATTGGATGCTATAGAGCACTCTGCTTATGCATTTTTAAAAACAAATGTAGGCAGAAATACTCCTGTAGCTACTAACTTACAAGGGGTGATAGGCAATCTATTGGAAGAGGTTCAACAAGAACATCAGGAAGTTATTTCTACAGAAGTAGGCAGAGGTAGAGTTCCTTACTTCAGAGGGCAAGAAACGCTATCTAAACAACAGTTGGCCGAAACACAGCAAGACTGGCAGAGTATCTTGGCAGGGCAAAGGTCAATAGTCATCCATAATGCCACTGCTGAGGATAAGAATGTGCAGCCTGAGGGGTTTTCTAATGAAATTTTGAGTATGTTACATCGTACGCTTGGTAGCAATGGCGGGCGAGAACTGGTTCATGCAATTAACAACGACCCCCATGCTGTCAACATTTTACCTAAACATCCTGATTCTATTGCAATGATGGGAGGTGGAGGTACAGTTGGAGAAACGCAAGCATTGGCTACCGGAACCCTTGCTGCGCCGGTTGCAGGGCCACAACGGGGATCAATACTTAGAGTTGAACCTAATATGAGCGATACTCAATATCCCAGTCAAGATGCAAATGGATATGCAATTCCGTCTCCTGCATGGTTGTTGTTTGCTCATGAATTAATTCATACACGACATAATCAATTAGGAATGAACTACCGTAACCTTGATAAAGCAAATTATTCGGGAGGGATGCCTAACGCAATCTGGAGCAATGCAGAAGAACACACCACCATTGACTTAGGAGTTCCCAGAGTTAACATAACGGAAAATAGCCTAAGAGCAGAGCACGGACTTTCTGAAAGGTACGGACATAGATAGATACTTAAATTATAGTACAGCCTTTAGCAAAACCTAAAAATCACTGAAATTGTTTTTTAGCCCAATTAATTGATATAGGTATAATGCTAATATATATGATAATCAATAAATAATGAAATGAATTTATTGAGTAAAATCAAATAATAATAGGTATAATTCCGAAATAAATTAAAGATAGGTTTCAAAAACTTACCATAACTAAAGAAAAAATAAACAGACGTAGAGATGTTTACTCAACAAACCAACCCAAAAGAAAACAAAAAAGAAGTAGCAGCCAATGTTGTTACTCAAAAAATGAGTACTGGAAAGAAAAGTATTGAGTTGGAGGATAATCGATTACAAGCAGTTGCTCAAAGACAATTACAAACTTTAATTTCCGGTTCACCTGTACTTCAACGAATAGTTAGACCAGATAGGGGAAACCCGGGTAAATTTAAATCATCCTTAATAAGAGGTGAAGTCTTTGATACCAGAGAAGATGCACAAAAAGCAGAGAACGAAGTAAAGTTGCAACAAAGTTTTAGAGAACCGCCTCCGTATGTTAAAAAAAAGCACAAGGGTGAAATTCCTAAATTCAAAAATAGCTTTTCAAAAAAAATACATGAAAAAAAGGGACCACTGGGACCTTTAGTTACCAGAGGAGGTCATATAACACCAGACCAATACAATTCTGTTACTGGTAGGGAGCCTCAGAAAGAAGATGCAAATACGTTGTTTTCAGGAAGTAATACCTATTCTGGAGTGTTTACGAATCAAAATTATTTAGCTGAGGAATATTTTAGTTTGGTTAAAAGAGATACATCTATTCATAATTTGGATGATTTGCCGGAAGTATTAGAAAAACCGAAAGAATTTTTCGAAGAATCTTTTTTTATGCAAGGAAAAAATGCAAGTGAAGAAGATGTTCACCTTCCCAAAGAATATAAATCTCCTCATTCTGAAACGAAAGCAGGCTATAGTGATGCTTTTAAACAAGCTACTGATAAAACTATGGAGGATATGCAAGATATGATGGAAATATGTGATGTATTTGATGAAAATAAGCAGTTTGAAATTGATGCAGAACCAGATGATCGTCAGATAGAACAATTATGTAATTATGCAGCAATGCCCTTTCAAGGAGGGACTATTTTAGCAATTAATAGGGCATCCTGTAAAAAGAATAAGGATAATAAGAAAGGCTGTACAGATGAAATGGGAAAAGTCAGTGTTTTGTACCATCAACAGATGGTAGATAAGTTAGGGCAACAAGCAGCCTATCTTTCAAAGCAATTTGATAAAAATAAATTTACCGTTTCAGTAGCAGGGGCTTATAAAGAACAAGGCAATCCGCAAGATATGACTGACATGGGTATTGATCTTCAAGTACACAATCCGATTAACTGGAAAACAGGAATGCACAGAGACGTTGAAAAAAATATAAGTAAATGGTACAAAGAGGTATTGGAGAAAAGTAAGGAATCAAAAGGGCTCGAATCGGGAAGTTATTTTAAAGCACCATTTAAAAAAGATGAAAACTAAAAAGAACAGTTTTAAGTGATTTATCTTCTATTCATTAAGATAAATGCCCCAACGGGTGTTGATTTTTTTAAATGGTTTCCTTTGAGTACCTCATGAGCTTGCTCAGAGGTAATTGACTTTAATCTTTGTGATTTCGTAATAAATTAAAGATAGGTTTCAAAAAACGGCAACAACTAAAGAAAAATAAAAGAACTTAGAGATGTTTACCCAACAAATCAATACAAAAGAAAGCAAAAGAGAAGCAGTTGCTAATGTTATTGTTCAGAAAATGAGTACTAATAAGAAAGGTATTGAGTTGGTGGATAATCGACAGAAATCAATTCAACTAAGTAATAAAGCAGGTAACCGAAACCTTAGTAAGGTAATTCAACTTATGTCAGATGAAGAGCAGGAGATTTTTATGAAAAGGACTGAAGAAATTTCTGATAAACTCCAATTGAAAGGGTTTGAAAGATGGTTGTTTTTAGGATCGGCTAAAATCATTGCAAAAAAAACTAATATTAATCTTTCTGATGCTATGAAAGAGTTAGAGATAGAGGTCTATAGAACGGAGCTGTCAGCATCGGTTTCCAATAAGGAAAATGAAGAAGAAGATAAACTAGCCATCTCTGAAAGTATTGCCAGCATGTTTTTTACAAGTACTCAAGAAGTAATTCAAAGATATGTAGGCCCTTTTAGAGATGAAAAGGGCAATTTGCCTCCTGATTTTTATGAAACCGTTAAAAAATGGGCTGAGTTGGGTGCCAGAGATATTGAGCCAATTTTTACCAATGAAATAACAGCTAGCCTGGTTAACAGAGAACCCAATAAAATGAAGTTTATGAATAGGTTGGATGAATATATATCGGCGAATATAGATTTTGGGGATTTTTATGGTAAAAAAGAAAAAGAATTAGGAAATGTCATCCATTTTATATGGTCAGGAAGACCCATTAGTGAAGGAGCGTTGCAAAACATTTTAAAATGGCAAGAAAGGGCAAAAGGTACCCCTTGGCAAGTAATTCTTTGGTCTGATCAAGCCATTTCAAAATGGGAAAAAACAAGACCTCTTTTAAATAAAGCCGGCATTAAACTGTATGATGTAACCGATATTGTTGATCCGAGGTTTAAAGAGGCGTACGCCCTTGCCCGTCAATATAACCTTGCCGGAGCTGCAGATTTAATACGCCTTTCGTTACTGAATAGGTTTGGTGGAGCCTATGTTGATGTTGATATTGGTCCGGGAGAGGCAGATCTTAATGAATTTGAAACCCCTACGCATTTACAACGCCCCATTCTTGCACCAGGTATTCGAGACGAAAAAGGAGTAAGAAATTTATTAAACATCCCTGAAGGCATACCGATTACCAAGGCTCATGTTAAGAGGGCGGCCAATCTTCAGCGTTTATCTGATCAGGCCAATAATAATTTTATAGCTAGCGCACCGGGTGCTATGGCTTTAACCCCTATAATTAATCATGTTGCTAAAAATGCCGGTTCTTTGGACAAAGATGCGTGGGCAGATGGGGAAGGATTTATAGCCGGGGTTACCGGGCCAATGGCAATAGGGGGTGTTTTAGAAAAGATGACCGCCAAAGGTCAACTTGAAAAATCTAAATCTATTACCAACCTTTCTTTAGAGTGGTTAACTCCTGAAAGTGAAGATCAAAACTGGACAAGTAACTAGAATTAAAAAAATAAAATATGTACACCCAACAAACCAAACCAAAAGAAACTAAAAGAGGAGCGCAAGTAGTTCAGAAGAAAAACAATGTAAAGCAAGCTTTTGGGTTTGTGGATAATCGGTCTGGGGTCATGGCCCAGCAAAAACTGCAAAAACTAGCCAACGATAGTCTTTATTCAATACAGTTAAGATCAATGCATAAAATGATAAATAATAGTCAACAAACCAAAGATATATATCAGTTCAAATCAACATCAAATACTGATGTTATTCAGATGGTTAGATGGCAGTGGGATGGCGAAAAGTGGATAAGTCAAGATGAAAGCCTCGGGGCCGGCCCTAGAAGACCTGGAGCCTATGTTGGAGAAATAGCAGACTATGAAGAACCAAAAATACCTCTTTCCCTAAATTTAGGTGCCGGACAAAATCCTATGCTAAACCCGGGTACAATTAATTTAGAATACAGTGAGGAAGATGCTTCAGAAGGGAAGAAGAAGAATCCACTTGCTGAATACATTGTAGCTGATGCGACAAATCTTCCATTTCGAAGTGGAGTATTTGATTTGATTCATGCAATAAATCCCTACGGTTTTAATCCTGTTAATCCTGAGGTAAGTAGGGTTATGACTCCGTCTGGCGGATTAAGAGTAACGGGAAACTCAAAAAATAAATATGCAAAAAACAGTGGTTCAGCTCAGGTTAGCCCAAGTAGTGTAGGTCTTCATGAACATGGAATTTCAGATATGGTAACTGAACACCAATTTGGAACACAATCTCATACAGGTGGTGGTTCTCAATTAGACATTTCATCTTCAAAAACAAGGAGTTATTCAAAGGGAAAGGGAATTACTATATCAGAAGCTGCTACTTCGGAAAATAAAGAACTCTAAATTTATTATCAACTTCTTACAAAGCTAGAATTATTAAAACTGGAGGAGCGAGAAAGTGGCTATCAGGATGATTGGGCGGATGACACTGAATATCTGAGTGTACAGGAAAGCAGAGAATTAAATAGACTGAAAGAAAAATACGGGAGATTGTCTGTCTAAATAGTTTACTCAATTGCATTTGTGAAGGCTATAACAAAACCTAAAAGTTATTAAAACACTTTTTAGTCCAATTGTTATAGGAAACTGACGAAAACCTAAAAAATAAATTATGAATACTCACGCTGATAAAACGCCAGAAAATAAAAGCCAATCGGTGGCGAATGCTATTTCTCAAAGACAGAGCAGTAGTAAGTCTTCTTTTCAGTTTGAAGATAATCGATTTCAAGCAGTTGCTCAAAAAAGGCTACAAGAACAACCCATTCAAAAAAAAGCCGATTCTGAGCCCGATCGAAGGGAAAACAACACGGGCTTGCCTGACACATTAAAATCAGGAATTGAAGAGATGTCCGGTTTTTCTATGGATGATGTAAATGTACATTACAACTCCGGTAAACCAGCACAACTCAATGCCCATGCCTATGCCCAAGGAACGGATATTCATATAGGCTCCGGACAAGAAAAACACCTGCCTCATGAAGCGTGGCATGTGGTCCAGCAAAAACAAGGAAGAGTACAACCAACAACTTCATTAAATGGAACGCAAATTAATGACAATGTAGGGTTGGAAACCGAAGCGGATGTAATGGGAAATAAGGCGTTGCAGATGAAAACAAAAAAAACAAGTACCAATCCGTTACAAATTAATAATACGATTGTACAAAGAGTTATAGTTAATAGTGACTATAAAGGTTCGGAGGCTAATGATATAGAGGCTTATGCTGAACAACTAAACACGGCGGTACAACAGGCTTGGGGATTACTGATAAAAACTCCCGCAATGGGGAAATTTGCAAATCTTAATGGATATACGCAATTATGGGTGAGTAAAATAAAAGAATTTGGAGCAACCGGAAAAGATCCCGGAGGGTTGCATACTGCTTTTGGATATGCTATTGAAAGTTTGGTAAGCGGCCCCCTTTTACCGAGCCCTAATGCAGGAATCAAAGTAATACAACAAGGAGCAAGAGGCAGTACAAGACCTGATTTAATTTTACAATATAATAAGCTAGATATTGCATGGCTTGATATTACAGCAAGTTCAAGTGCAGGGCATATTTTTACAAAGACGGGAGGATGGGAACAATCTCCAAGTTTTGCAGAAATAACGTATCCTTCAATAGGGACTTCCGATTTATTAGAAATGGCTAAAGAAGCAAAAGAAAATCCTGAAGCTGAAATAGGAGATACCGTTAATGTAGAAGAATATTTACTTCGTAAAGAAAGAGCAGAAAAAGAATTAGAAATAAAGAAAATGTTATGGAAAGAACAATTACAACAAGAGTTGACTCCTGTGAAAAAAATAGGAGGTCCTTTTGTTCCTGATGACGGTCCTCCCAGACGAAAGAAAACATTAACGTTAATGCAAACTATTTTTGGAGAAGCTATTCCGGAAAAGTTAGCACCTCATATTCTTGCTGCTGTTTCTATGAATTCGTCTACTTATGGATTTAGAGCAGGGTTTCCTGCAAATGCTTCAACTGGAATAGCATTTTTATTGGATAAGCCGAATCCGATAACAGAAGAAGATACTTACATGGAAGAAGAAGGTGATTTGATAGAGGTAGATGGAATGCTAATGGATGAATGGGAATATGATGAATATATGGACTATAAAAGAGGTGTTGATTTTTAAAAACATTTTAAAAGTTTTAGGTTGATTCAAAAAACTAGTAATACAAACCTAGCACCCTTACCTCTTTTAGGTACGTTTAAAGTAAGTTATTGAGCGTCAGTTTTGTTTTTTAATAACTTGTATAACATTAAAAAGTTATACATGTAAAATAAACTAATTATGAATCATTCACTATTTAACTCAACCATAGGTGTTAACTTTAGCAATACCTTTCAAAGTACAGGAAAACAAGTAAGTGCAACAACAGCAGCAACGCAAATAAAAACAACAGGTGTTAAAACAGTAAAAATGTTTACGTATAATCAGACAGATTGTATTAGTGCTTTTGCTAAGGAAGGCTTACAAGTTTTGGTAGATATACCCAATGGAGATTTACAAGCGTGTGCTAATAATGATGCAACTACGATAAATGCTATTGTAAAAGTATTGTCAGATTACTCAGCTAACATTCCAATGATATGTGTAGGAAATGAACCTTTAGGAAGTTGGTGGAATAATGCTTATAAGCCCTATTTGGTAAATGCCTTAACAAATATTAAGAGTGCCATTGCAACAAAAGGACTTATTACTAAAGTAACTGTTCCTTTTAACTATGCCATCATGGGAAATTCGTATCCGCCCTCATCAGGAGCTTTTAATGGTAGTTTGAAAAATACAATCTTAGATGTTTGCGCTATTTTAAAGGCAGATAATTCAGTATTTATGATAAATGTATACCCGTTTATCACTCAAAATAGTCAACCTACTATTTCTTTAGACTATTGTTTGTTTACCGCTAATAACAATCCAGGAGATTGGGTTTATGATGGGACTTATACCTACAAAAATATTTTTGATGCCATGTACGATGCTCTGTTTGTAGCGTTGGGAAATAATGGTTACGGAAGTTTACCTATTGTTATTGGTGAAGCCGGATGGCCAACAGGACCAAGTGCCACTTACACTACAGCAACAAAAGCAAATGCACAAGTATTTAATCAAAACTTAATCAATCATTGTAAAAGTGGTAAGGGTACACCACGTAATCCTAATGTTAAAATACCTTGTTTTATTTTTGAAATGTACGATGAAGATACAAAACCCATAGGAGCAGGAACTTTTGAGCATAACTGGGGAGTCTATGGTTATAATGCTACAAAAAATGATTATGAAGCTAAATACCCATTAACTTGGTAATGAATTTAAACGAGAGTCTTTAAATTCTGTTTGAAATAAATTTCACTTTATGAATATAAAAGGTACTTTCCTGCTAATTTTTACTGTACTTATGATAATTCAAGAAAAAAGAAGTATATAAGTCTTTAAATTAGACATATGATAATTAAAATTGATACACCTAGTATCCGTATTTTTTAAAATTTACAATATGAAGACAATAAAGAAAGCTATACTTACAATTAGTGTGCTGATAATGATGGTATATGAATTACCTGCTCAAACAATTACTTCTATAAGCCCAATTTCAGGTTCTTTAGCTGGTAATACAGTAGTAACTATTGATGGGGCAGGTTTTACAACCAAACCAAATATATCTTTTGGAGCAGTTGGAATACCACATAATAATATAAAAGTAGTTTCAAATGCTAAAATAATAGTAAAAAGTCCAGCGGTAAGTTCAGCTCAAACAGTAAATTTATATGTAAATGGTATTCCAATGCATGTAAAAGGTACTAAAAAACCTATAACATTTCAATATAAATTACCTGAAATTACTTCAGTAAGTCCGGATTCATCCTCTGTAAAAGGAAATGAATTCATAACGATTAAAGGAAACTATTTGTCGGGCACTACCTATGTTAAATTTGATCAAGCAGGTAACCCTCCACTAACCGTAAATGATACTATAATTACAGTAAAAAATCCACCTCATATATCAGGAAAGGTTGGGGTACGAGTACAGGTGCAAGGTGTATATTCAAATATCAATAATAATTCAAAGTTTATTTATTCAAGCAATGCACCAAAGGGTTCATATTCTATTTCGCTGAAAGATTCAACAGGATTGTCAAAAAAATACAAAGTATATGTTTTGGGGTATACAACAAACTCACAAAAAATGTTAACGGTAAACCCTGTTACATTAGAGGGGGAATTTACAACCATTACTTCAAAAAAAGGGTATATAGAATCATACGAATTAGGAAAAGAAATTACCTCTATAAAAGTAAGTAATCAAAATCCTATAGTGGGAGCCAGAATATTTTTCTTTATAGCTGATACCTCTAAAACGTATAATGATAATGCCAGTAAGACGACTAATAGGAATTTAGGGTTTCCTTTTTCAGAAAGTGGAGCGTCTGTATTACAAGTTAATAACCCTCCTCAAACTGATTTTCCACCATACAGCTATATTGAACCAACATTTGAAGCAAATCAAGGATTGTATATTGACGTTTCAATGGTAGATGGCTTTTTCTTTCCCTTGTCGATTATTGCTGAAGATAAAAACGGCGAAGAGCTGGATAGAATAGGGGTGTCAAAAGGAATAACTGCAGCAGATGTTACAAATGCTTACAAACCTTTTATGGCAAATGTTAAGGCTAATAAAGCGTATGATAATCTATATTATGTAGTTAATCCTGATTTAACGGCCTTACTAAATCCTGGTTTATATTTAGAAAATAATGCAAGTGCTTTAGAAACGGTATTTGATGAAGCGTTAAACAAATTGTTTGCAGATGCTACTCTAAAAATGAATATATGGCAGAATGGAGAAAATAAATTCCAAGCTTATTACGATGTAAAACCAGTATTAAAAACATTTCCGAAAACGTCTAATATACATGAAGCATTAGAGTTTACAAGTGTAGGAGCTACCACGTTACATGTGTTTAATCCCGTAGGATTCTCAGTAGTTTCATACTTAGATAATACTTCAACTTCGCCCGCAAGAAAAGCTATTGAGGGTTCAATAAGTAATTCGGTACTAACGTTTACAACACCATTACCTTTAGATACAGGACTTACCGTAGGTATGTATGTGAGTTCTAATGGTTGTGCTATAGATGGAAAAACTATAATAACAAAAATTAACACAACCAGTAAAGGAATTGTATCTTTAAATGTTAATACAAAGGCAACATGTACATCTCCAAATCTACAGTATAAGTTTGCAAAAGCACCAACCAATTATTATTACTCTTCAGGCCAAATGACTTTTGCCGGAATTGGTCTGTTTGCAGACGGCCCGTTTAGGTATCCTAACGATGGAAATCTTCAAATTGTGGTAAACGGACTCGAAAACCAAATAAGTACGGCTTTAAATAGAGGAGTGGCCGTTAAAACATTTACAGATACTTCTTCAAAAGGTCATACGACTAAGAATTGGGGAGTAGAAACCAATTGGTATCCTAGTGGTGAATCGCAAAATTTATTTTCGTATTTTATGCATACAGCCAAAGTAAACGGAATAAACATTTTTTCATTACCTAAAAATAGTGTACAATCTGCAAGAGGAGATGCTATGGCTAGAGCTTATGGTTTTGCTTACGATGAAAACCCAGTGGGAAATTCCAATCAAGTACAACCTCAGGTTCCTTCAGAATTTCCGGGAGCTTATCCAAAAGGCACTACAAAATTGAAACTTGTTTTAGGTGCTTGGAAGTAATTAGTAGTTATAAGATAAGAAGGAATTATAAATCTATGAAAGTTACTTGTTTTGATGTTAATGTATTATAGGTAGGATATAATTATTTACATAATAAAAGAGTTTATAAACCTGTAAAATTCATCACGTTGAGTCGTCCTAAAATAGGTTGACAGATTTAAAAAATATTATTTAAACCAGAGAGGCTAGCTTCTCTGGTTTTTTG
>NZ_JBOCUK010000020.1:0-68500 GCF_050606265.1 Tenacibaculum sp. TC6
AATATAATACCATAAAAACAAAACTGAGTAAGTCAACGACTTACTTTTGGTAAGTCACTGACTTACTTTTTTGTATATTTTTTGCAAAATTTGCATGTTTGTACGCAGTTTTGTATAAAACTGTACGTAAACATATAAAAAATATAAAAGTAAAATAATAGAATTGATGTTGAATAGTATATAATTTAAAATAAAAAGTTATTTATACTAAACGTATTTGTAGCTTGTTTTTTACAAAGCATGTACTAAGTTAAATTTATGTACATTTACACAAACAGCAATTAGTAGATGAATTTAGATTTTATCGATTTTTCATTTTTAGATGTGTTGGATATCATATTGGTAGCAGCACTTTTATATTATATATACAAGCTTTTAAAAGGTACGGTAGCTATTAACATTGTAATAGGTATTGCCTTTATTTTTATTATATGGAAAACAACGCAGGCGTTACGAATGGAAATGCTTAGTGGTATTTTGGGGTACTTATTATCAGGAGGAGTTATTGCTTTATTAATTGTTTTTCAGCAAGAAATTAGAAAGTTTTTATTAATGATTGGTACCACGAATTTTTCCTCTAAAAGAGGTTTTTTAAATCAGTTAAAGTTTTTGCAATCTGAAATTAGTTCAGAAGTTGATACCGAAACTATTTTAAAAACATGTATTAATTTATCTAAAACCAAAACAGGAGCTTTATTGGTAATTGAAAAAACTAATAATTTAGATTTTTTAGTGACCACAGGCGATAAAATGAACGCTTTGGTAAATGAAGCTATTTTAGAAAGTATTTTTTATAAAAATAGTCCGTTGCATGATGGAGCTACGCTTATTAGAGATAATTATATTATTGCCACTCGTGTTATTTTACCTATTTCTGAAAACACGCAAATTCCGTTACGTTTTGGGTTGCGTCATAGAGCGGCTATTGGTGTTTCTGAAAGAACAGATGCCTTGTGTTTGGTGGTTTCAGAAGAAACCGGAGAGATCTCTTATATTAAAGATGGCGGATTTGAATTATACGATACTTTTGATGAACTCTCTAAAAAGTTACAAAAAGATGTTATAGCATAAAAAAGGCTCTTCATTTTTTGAAGAGCCTTTTTTTATTTTTTATAAAGCCTTATTTAGCAGGAGCCATTTTAGATTGAATAGCGTTCATTACACTATTAAATTTCTTTGCAGTCTCTTCGTCTAAAGTTTTTACTAATTCAGCACCTTGGTTAGCTAATTCAACACCTTTTTTAGCTAATTCAGTATTCTTAATAACATCACCTTTAGCATCGATATACTCTTTAGCGTAAGCAGCATAGTCTTTTAAGTGTTGCTCTACTTTTTCGTTATCAAAACTTGGAATTGTAACTCCTTCTAAAGCAGATTGAACAGCTTCAGTAGCGTTGTTTACAGCTTCTTCAGTACTTTCAGCAACTTTTGTAGCAGCCTCATTTACTTTATCAACAGCTTGTTCTGTAGCTTCTGTTACTTGTTCAGTAGCATTAGTAGTTTCTTCTTTTGCTTTCTTGCAAGAAGTAGCTAGTAATGAACCAACTACTAAAGCAGATAAAATTACTTTTTTCATCGTCTTATGATTTTTAGTTTTAAGATTGAGCAACAAATGTAATAATTTGATTGAAGCAAACAAATAAAGCAGCAGCTTAATTCATTTAAAAATCTCAGTATTATTTTAATGATAAAAAATAATTATAAAAACTATATAAAATTATTTTTTTATCAAAATTAACTTTATTTTTTGGTAAACTTTATAGTAAAAATAGCCGTATAGCTTTAGTAAATTAAATAATCTTTAACTTCTAGGTAATAGGTAGTTAAGCTGGGTTTTGCACGTTTGTTTTTATAAAAATCAAAACCCTCACAATATGAATTTAATTTCCCATGTAGTTAAAGCGATGATAGCTTTTCTTTTATTAAGTATGTTATGGCAGTGTCAGGATAAAAGCTTATCGTTATTATCTGATGAAAACGAAGTGAAAAAATCGGAAAAAGAACTAGAAAAATCACTAACCGTTAATTTAAAGATAATAAGTTATAATATTTTTCATTTACCATCTTCTGCTGCTATACAACATTATAAAGAACAGTTTAGAGCTACCGGGCAGAGAGAATTTTTCAATAAAATGTTTACTGAAAATGAAGTTGATGTAATAGCAGTTCAGGAAGCTTTTAATAAATACAGTACAACTATTTCAAATGAACTCCCATTGTTTATTGAGCAATCCGGCTTGGTTGGATGGTACTGTGGAGGGTGGAAAAATGACAGGAGAGATGATTATTTTGAACATATGAGTTCTTTGTCTAATTGTAGTAACTCAATAGTGGTAGTTAACGGAGGGGTTAAAATTTATAGTAAGTGGCCAATTTTGTATGATGAACAATTGATTTTTAAAAGTAGTCATCCAAAAACATGGGACTATTGGAGTAACAAAGGAGCCGCTTACGTAAAAATTAATAAACAAGGAAAGTTGTTTCATGTTATAGGAACTCATTTACAAGCAGACGAAGAAGGAGATGATGGAAGCGAGGTGAGAAAGCAACAATTAGAAGAATTGGAACATTGGATTTATGGGAAAATAAATACCGGAGAAATTTCAACAAATGAACCCATTCTTTTTATTGGAGATTTTAATATACCGCATTTTAATACTTTTAGAGTTAACCAAATGACAACGGTTTTAAAAACACATCCGGTAGCTTTAGGAAATAACCTCCATACTTATGAGCCTAATAATACCTTACATAAAGTAAAAGGTTATCATTATCAACCGCAAACGTTAGATTATATACTGTTGAGTAAACTAGGAAAACAACCGGCATGTTTAAATGATTTAAGTCAAGAAACGATACAAGCTGTTAAACTGAATGAAGATTTATCAGATCATCATCCAATACAACAAAGTTTTAGTTTTAGGTATATAGAGTAAACAATTCGTGTATTTTTTAGTAGTATATAGTAAAAAGTTAAAAAGCTCATGATTAACCATGAGCTTTTTAATGTGTTTTAATTATTGATTTCTTGAAATTGAACCTCATATAAGTTTTTATAATACCCATTTGGAATTTCAAGTAATTCGGTATGATTACCTTGTTCTACTATTTTTCCTTTATCCATTACAATGATTTTATCAGCTTTTTTTATCGTAGCTAATCTATGTGCAATAATAATAGATGTTCTGTTTTTCGTGATTTGATCTGTAGCATATTGAATCATTTGCTCAGAATAAGAATCTACAGATGACGTGGCTTCATCTAAAATTAAAATGCTTGGTTTACTTACGTAGGCTCTTAAAAAAGCAATTAATTGTCGTTGCCCGGAAGACAACATACCACCTCTTTCTTTTACATTGTAATGGTAATTATTAGGTAAGCTCATAATAAAATCATGAATACCTATTTGCTGGGCTGCTTTTTTAACTTCATCTATAGAGATAGCACTGTTGTTTAGAGTAATGTTATTTAAAATACTATCTGAAAACAAAAAAACATCTTGTAAAACAACAGCTACTTTACTGCGAAGTGAAGAAATATTGTAAGCATCTACAGAAATACCATCAACCGTAATTTCACCGCTATCAATTTCATAAAACCTACTAATTAAATTAATAATAGTTGATTTTCCGGCACCGGTAGCGCCAACAATGGCTACTGTTTGTCCTTTTTCAACATGAAAACTAATTCCTTTTAAAACTTCTTCATTTTTAACATAGCTAAAGTGTACATCTTTAAAAGTAATAGTACCTTCTATGTTAGAGGCTACTATGGTACCACTTTTATCTATAGAACTGTCAGTGTCTATAACAGCAAAAACTCTTTCACCAGATACAATTCCCATTTGCAGCTGATTAAATTTGTCTGCTATTTGACGAAGAGGTCTAAAAAGCATTTGTGCCATTTTAATAAAACCTATAATAGCCCCCACAGTAATATCGCTATTTTCAACTACTTGAAAACCTCCGTACCAAACAATTAAACCAATGGCAATTGATGATAAGATTTCTGCAATAGGGAAAAATATTGAATAGTACCAAACGGTTTTAATATGTGCTTTTTTATGCTTATTGTTAATCTCAACAAAGTTTTTATACTCTATTTTTTCACGATTAAAAAGCTGAACAATTTTCATTCCTGTTACTCGCTCTTGTACAAAACCGTTAAGATTGGCAACTTGGTTACGGACATCTTGAAAAGTTGCTTTTATGGCTATTTGAAAAAGTTTAGTAGCATAAATTAAAATTGGTAAAACGGCTAAAGCTATTAATGCCAATTTCCAGTTAATAACAAACATAACTACTGTAACTACCAACATTTTTAAAATATCACTTACAATCATAAAAACACCTTGAGTAAAAAAATCGGCAATAGTTTCAATATCCGAAACTACTCTGGTAACCAATTTTCCTACAGAGTTTTTATCAAAGTAGCTCATTTTAAACTCCATTATTTTTCTAAAAATTTTGGCTCTTATGTCTTTAATAATATGTTGGCCTACCCAATTAGCATAGTAGATAAAGGTAAACTGAAGTATAACCTGAACAATTAAAAGAGCTACTAGTATAAGTGTATTATTAAGAAGCTGATGTAAATCTTTGGTTTCAGTAAAATCGTTTACCGCATACATTAAAACATATGGATCTGCTGCAGCCACAATGGCTAATAGAATGGTTGAAAAAACAGCAATTCCAAATTTTAATCTATACTGTTTTGCAAAACTCATGAGTCTTGCAAATATTTTAATATCAAATGCTTTTCCTGATGATTTTGTACTCACTATAAATAATTATATGTAACGTTTGTTAAAAATAATCCTTTTGCCGGAACCGATACTCCTGCATTTCCTCTGTTTTTACTTTCTATAACTTTTTTAAAATCGTTAACGGTTTTCTTTTCAAGACCTACTTCTAATAAAGTACCTACAATTGCTCTAACCATATTTCGTAAAAAACGATCTGCGGTTATATGAAAAGTTAATTCATTTTTATGCAATTTCCATTCTGCATGGGTAACTTTACATATAAAAGTATTTACATCTGTTTTTACTTTTGAAAAACATTCAAAATCATTATACTCATACAATAACTTTGCAGCTTTATTCATGGCTTCAATATCAATATTTTGATATAAAAGTTGCCAAGTAGTATCAAGTAAAAACGGATTTCTACCTAACCAAATACGATATTCATAACTTCTGCTAACTGCATCAAAACGAGCATGAGCGTCATTGGCTACAGGAATGATGTTGTAAATTACAATATTGTTAGGTAAGATAGCATTTAATTTATAGGTAAAATTACTATCAATTGGTTGGTTGGTGTCAAAATGAGCAAACATTTGTGAGGCATGTACACCGGCATCGGTTCTACCGGCTCCTACAACAGAAATATCTTCTTGAAGTAAGGTGCTAATAGCCTTGTTTATTTTCTCCTGTACAGTTATAGCATGGGGTTGTACCTGCCAACCATGATAATCTTTTCCGTTATACGATAGTTCTATAAAATATCTCAAAAGATAATATTTTGAATAGCTAAATTATGGAATTTTAGCGGTATGGTTTGTAAAAATATAGAGTAATTTTTACAGGCTGTTAAGAGCGTAATTAGCGTTTTAACAAAATTTTATAAACATGTGTTAATAGAATAACGGCTTATTTTTATTAAATTTGAATAAATAGACAAAAGTCCCCCCGTATGTCTGTCTTCTAAGAGATAAACTCGCAATGTAAATTGCGAGTTTATTTTTTTAAATTACCTATAGAAATTAAGTACCTAATGAAGAAAATATTATTGTTATCTGATACGCACAGCTATATAGATGAGCAAATTTTAAAATATGTAAAACAGGCTGATGAAGTGTGGCACGCAGGTGATATAGGAGATATAAAGGTTACCGATACCATAAAGATATATAAACCTCTTAGAGCTGTTTATGGTAATATAGATGATAAAATTGCCAGAGCAGAATTTTCGTTAGACAATTTATTTGAAGTAGAAGGTGTTGCTGTTTTTATGACTCATATTGGTGGATATCCGGGAAAGTATAACGCCCGAGTAAAAGAAGTTTTAAAACAACACAAACCGAAACTTTTTATTTGTGGGCACTCACATATTTTAAAAGTTCAGTTTGATGAAAAGTTAAATGTATTGCATTTAAACCCGGGAGCTGCCGGAAAGCATGGATTTCATACCGTACGAACTATGTTGCGTTTTGAGTTAGAAGGCGGAACTATAAAAAATCTGGAAATTATAGAGCTAGCTAAGCGTAGCTAAACGTTATCTTTTTTTGAACCGGAACCGAAATAGTTATTTTAGCACCTCTGTTTTCAGAAGATTCAATTAAAAAATTACCATTCATCATTTGAATTCTAGCCTCTATTTGGTTTAATCCTAAACCGGTTTTTTCATTACTGTATTTATAATTAAAACCAATACCGTCATCTTCTATTAAGATAGATAAAAAATCATTTTTATCCTCAATTACTATATAGGCGTTACTGGCTTTACTGTGTTTTAATATGTTATTGATAAGCTCATGAATAACATTGTATATTTTAATTTCGAATTCCTGACTGTAACGAGATACATTTGTAAACTCAGTATGAAATGAAAGCTCAGTGTTTGAATATTTTTTAGCTATATCTTTCAATGCATATTCTAACCCGAATTTTAATAAAATAGAGGAAACTAAAGTGTGAGAAAGATCTCTAACTTTTTCTGCCGCTTCCAAGATAATTTCTTGAGTTTTGTCTAATTCAATAGGGGTGCTTCCGTTAAATTGTTTTTTAGTAGCGCTAAGGTGCATATTAGCTGAAGAAAGCAATGCACTAACACTATCATGTAATGTTTCGGCAATTTGTTTACGTTCAGATTCTTTACCATCTATGGTAGCATTTAATATTTTTACTTGCGACTCTGATTTAATACGATCTATGTTTTGTTTTTCTATTAATTTATTTTGAGTAAGTTTTAGTTGTAAGTTTTTTTGACGAAGCTTATAGTTGTATAAAACAATACCAGATATTACCAGAGTTAATAGAGTAATAGCACCAAATAAATAATTACTTGCTCTTTTTTGTTGTTTTTCTAACTCTATTTGATTTTTAACTAAATCAACTTTTTGTTTTTCTAACGATTCTTTATGGTTGGCAGTTATTTGTGCTATAATTTTACTAATATTCTTTTCTCGTTCTTTATCTTCAATCTCATAAGAAATTTCTTGGTAATCATATGCTTCATATTCTTTAAGATTTCTCATAGCCCATGCGAGATTGTAATATAATTTTGCTTTTATACTCACTGATTTTTCTGAATTATCATCTTTAATCAACTCAATTCCATTTAAGTATATTTTTTTTGCATTTGAGAAGTCTTTTAAAACGAGATGTATATTTCCTAAATTGTTATATGCCCCAGCTAGATTTTGATAGTCATTTAATGATTTAAGAATTTTTATGGCTTTATTAGCATAAATTTCAGCTAATTCGTAAAGTGTATCTTTTTGATATATTCCGGACAAATTAGTGTAAGAAGATGCTTTATATTTTAGTATTTTATCATTAAAGGATTTTATATCAATAAGTTTATTGTAATAGTAGATGGAGCTGTCTTTGTAAGATGAAGGTAGCAGCTTTTCTGTTTCTTCTGGAGTGCTTCCTCTTTTCATTTTTAAGCTTTGGTAAACACCTCCAATCTTTAAGTAAGTATAAGCTATCTCTTCATCTAACTCAGTTGCATGTGATTTATTATTAGGGTCAATTATATTTTTATTATTTAGGATTTTTAGTGCAGTTTGATAATATTTCAATGATTTTGTATAGTCATTACTTTTATTATAAATATCTGCTATTATGTTAGATGTTTTGTATGTTAAAATCTCATTTCCTAATTTTTTACAGGCCTCAAAAAGAATAAGAGACTCTTTAAGAGCATTGAAAATATCTTGATCTTCTCTCTTTTTTAAAATTTGAATATATTTTTCATTTAGAATAGAGTCTTGTTTATGTGAAGAAAGCGAAGAGAGCTTTGAAATTAAGCTCTCTTTACTTTCTTGACCGTAAATTATTTGCGTAATGGTTAACGCTAACGCTAGAATAAAAAAAAATTTATTTCCCACTAACACTAATGTTTTGTGTATACTTAATTTATTTATTAACCTTCGTCAGAAAGACTTAGTATTACTACTTTAGGCTTATCTACGGTATATGTTTCTTCAGATCTACCAAGGTTTTTATAGTTTACAAAGTCGATTTTTAATGCATCATTATCATTAATTTCTAAGACCCTTGAAAAATTTTTTGTTTTAGCATCTCCGTTTTTTAAATGCACTTCATAAACACCTTCAACTTTATTATAAATAAATTCAGTTTGTACATTGTTATTTACTTCAAAGTCTAAGGTAAACGTTCCATCCGTATTTTTGGTAACACTATAGTTATTTAAAAATTCAGTTATCCCTTTATTAGCAAAGGTACTACTATTTTCATCTTCAACGGCAATACGTGTTTTTTTACCATTATTTGATTCTAATATATTAACTTTTAAAAAATCATTTTCTAAAACAAAATTAGTGCTTTGTTTGTTGGCTGTTTGCCCATTACTTTCTGAAATAACTACCTCATTTGAATTGTCCGGATTTTTGTAGGTGTTAATTTCTGTATTTTCGGCTACATTAAAATCTATATAATAAGTACCGTCGGTATTTCTTTTTAATGTATAAGATTGTAATTTACTTTCTGCGTTTTCATTGTTTGGTAGTACTTCTGCATCATTAGATGAACAAGATACTAAGTAAAGCATGCTTAGAGTTGCGAAAAAGAATGTAATTTTTTTCATGGTTTCTACTTTTTAAGGATTCAAGGAAATATTTAAGGTTTATTTAAGGTCTTTTTTAAAATAAGGCGATGTACTATAGTATAGACAGATGGAGATACGGGGGACGTTCTCAAAGTTAGGGGATAAAGAAAACAAAATGAAGGGGTTTTCTAAACTATGTTACTTTTAATAACAACGTACATCGCCAATATATTTTATTTATGTTTTTAGTTGTTGTAGTTCTTAGCGATGTATTTCATCAGGAATTATAGGATGGGGGGGAGTATTTTCTTTGGGGGCAAAGAAAAATAGAATGAAAGGATTATACTATTTTATTCCTAACTGCGTACATCGCTAAACCTACTACATTTTTTACTTTCAGTTTTTTGTAAAGATTTCTTCGATATGATTCTACAGTTTTTACACTAATACTTAACATATCTGCTATTTCAGATGAACTCTTCTCTTGGGCAATAAGTTTTAACACTTCAATTTCTCTTTCTGTTAAATCTTTGTGAGATTCTTCTTTGTCATTATCTTGTTTTGAACTGGTAACGTATAAGTTGAATAGTTTACTTTTAATATCTTCATTAAAATACTGTAACCCTTTATTTACAGCTCTAATGGCATCAACTATATGTTCACTTGCGCAGCTTTTTTCTAAAAATCCGTTTGCTCCCAGAGCAATCATCTCTTGCACCAATTTCGGATCGCTTAAACTAGAAAGAATAATTGTTTTTATTTTTACATCCCTTTGTTTGAATGCTTTTAAAACATCTATTCCGTCCATTTCGGGCATATTAATATCCAAAACTAATACGTCTGCTGTTTTAGTGGTTGACCAGTTTACAACTTCTTTCCCTGTTAGTGAGAAGCCTTCAACTTCAATGTCATCTTCAATATTTATAAGAGCCATCACTCCTTCTATCAGAATCTTGTGATCATCGGCTATATGAACTTTAATCTTAGAACTCATTTGTTTACGTTTACAAATTTATATGACAACTTTATTTCCTACAATACTCAAAATCCCTAAACGTTTTTTAAGGGTTTATACTTAACCTATCAGGGTTAACCCTTATAAAGGTTTTAACATTTTTAACTTAAAATATTGTTTTTAAGTGTTTTGAGCGTATTTTTTTAAGGTTATACCTTATTTTTTAGAATATAAAACTATAACAATTTTACTTAAAAAAAGCACATAAGATGCTCATTTTTTATAGATTTATATATGTAGTAAATAGTTGGTGTTATTATGCTATAAAAAAATAAAAACCGAGAAATATTCTCGGTTTTTTCGCACTAAATATACTAAGATGTTAGGTTTATCGTAATCTATCAACAGATTTTACAAGATCCTCATCCTTTTTAATGGCTTTATTTGCTAAAACTACCAGCAAAATAACAAAAACAGGAATCAACATCCCAATACCTTTCTCTGAAACGGCTGTTTCTCCAGATAATGTTAGTGATAAATAAATCAACAATCCTAATAAAAAAAGATTAATCAATAAATTAAGTCTGCCTAACACAAATTGCAACTGTCTGTTTTTAAAAAACAAAATAGTTACGATTGATAATAGGGCAGAGGCAAAAAATAATACAGGTACCAGTTTTTCAAAAACAGAACTTCCGGCAAATAAATCTACTATATATATAGGTGTATTTTCTTTAGCTTGTATCCATAACTTAACCAATAAAGTAAGCCCGCCAGATAATAGCCCTGCCAAGAAAAGATATATAGTTTGTATTCGTTGTATCATTTTTTTTAATTGGAAAGCAAAAATAGCACTTCTTTTTTTAAAAAGAAATATTACAAGTTAAATTATTTGTATATATTTGCGATGTAATTAACCGCACATTATAATTGTTATATACTTCTATAACGAAAGCAATCAGGAAAACAAACAATAATATAAATTCTTAAGACAAAAGGATTTTTAACCTAATATTTTTAACGAATGTTCGAAATTTCGGAATTAAAAGCTAAAAAACTAACTGATTTACAGGTGATTGCCAAAACAATAGGTTTGACTAAAATTAGTCAGTTTAAAAAGTTAGATTTGGTTTATAAAATTTTAGATGCTCAAGCAGAGGCTGTTAATAAAGAAGAAAAGCCGACAAAACCTGCTAAAGAAGAAGCGTCTAAAGAGGTTGCATCAAAGGAAAAGCCAAGAAGGAGAAGAATATCAAAAACAACTGATTCTAACGAAAATGAAGAAATCAGTAATGATAATCAAGCAGTAGAGGTTGTTTCTAAGAAAGAAAAAAGTACTGAAAAAGCTAGTGAAGTAGCTGTTTCATCAAATGGTGAGGCTAAAAAGGAGATAACAGAAGAGAAGAAGCCGCAGAATAACCAAAAAAAGCCACAAGGTAAAAACCACCAGAATCACCAAAACAATCAGAACCAGAACAACAACCAACATCAGAATAAAAATAAGCACAACCAAAATAAAAATAAACACCAACACCAACACAAAAACGGTAACAAGTATCGTGACCCGGATTTTGAGTTTGATGGTATTATTGAAAGTGAAGGTGTGTTAGAAATGATGCCTGACGGGTATGGTTTTTTACGTTCTTCTGATTATAACTATTTATCGTCGCCTGATGATATATATGTTTCTCAATCACAAATTAAATTATTCGGATTAAAAACCGGAGATACGGTTAGAGGTAATGTACGTCCTCCTAAAGAAGGAGAAAAATATTTCCCGTTAATCAGAGTATCTAAAATAAACGGATTAAGTCCTAATATTGTTAGAGATAGAGTTTCTTTTGAGCATTTAACGCCGCTTTTTGCAGATGAAAAATTCAATTTAGCTCAAAAAGGAAGTTCGCTTTCAACACGAATTATTGATCTGTTTTCTCCTATAGGTAAAGGGCAACGTGGTATGATTGTAGCACAGCCTAAAACAGGTAAAACAATGTTGTTGAAAGATATAGCCAATGCTATTGCGGCTAATCATCCGGAAGTATATCAAATTGTATTACTTATAGATGAACGTCCTGAAGAGGTAACCGATATGCAGCGTAGTGTAAGAGGAGAAGTAGTAGCTTCTACTTTTGACGAACCGGCAGAAAAACATGTTAGAGTAGCTAATATTGTATTGGAAAAAGCAAAACGTTTGGTAGAATGCGGGCATGATGTGGTAATTTTATTAGATTCTATTACTCGTTTAGCAAGAGCATACAACACGGTAGCGCCAGCTTCCGGAAAAATATTATCAGGAGGTATTGATGCTAATGCTTTACATAAACCTAAGCGTTTCTTTGGAGCTGCCCGTAATATAGAAAATGGAGGTTCTTTAACTATTATAGCTACTGCACTTACGGAAACCGGATCTAAAATGGATGAGGTTATTTTTGAAGAGTTCAAAGGAACAGGAAACATGGAACTTCAGTTAGAACGTAATATTGCTAACCGTAGAATTTACCCGGCTATTGATTTAATTAAATCAAGTACACGTAGAGATGACTTATTATTAGATGAGAAAACGGTACAACGTATGTGGGTATTACGTAAATACTTAGCTGATATGAACCCAATAGAAGCAATGGAATTTATTCAACAACGAATTAAAACGTCTTTAAACAACGAAGAGTTTTTAATATCAATGAATGGATAATTTAAAATAAAAACAAGTATAAAAAAACCTGCTGAAAAGCAGGTTTTTTTTATTGTGGATAAATTACTTGATGTAAAGGAATATCATATTCGTTAAGATCGTCAATAACATCAATAGGTTGAAAAAAATTAAGCCCAATTGTTTTTACATCGTTTCTGCAATTTGCTAAAAAACGATCGTAAAACCCTTTTCCGTAACCAACCCTATAATTTTTTTTATCAGAAATTAAAAGAGGAACCAATACTAAATCGATATCATTAACCGGAACTTCTTTAGCATTAACAGGCTCCGGAACACCAAACTTATTAAGTTCTAGTTTGGTGTTTTCTTCAAAGTAAAAATGCGTTAAAGAATCGTCTTTAAAATTACATTTACTAACAATAATTTGTTTGCCTTGCTTTCTAAAGTGATGAATAATAGGTAAGGTATCAACTTCTTTAAATTTTTTCATAGATAAAAACAAATGAACATTGGTAACTTCAGCTAAATCTAAATGAAAAAGTTGCTGGTAAATATTTTGTTCAAAAGCTTCCTTTTGTTCAGAGGTTAATTCACTTCTCTTTTGTTTGTATATTACTCTTAGGTCTTCTTTTTTCATACTTATAAGTTTTTCAATTCCTCTTTAAGTTTTTTGGTTAGGCCACTTACTACCAAATCATAGGAGTGATCAACTAATTCAAAAGCAAAAGAATCACTAACATCATTATTTAAAGTAACCGTATTCCAATGTTTTTTACTCATATGAAACCCGGGATTAATACTATCGTATTCACCACGTAATTCCTCAGCCCATTCAGGATTACATTTTAAATTTATCTTTGTTTCTCCGTTTTCCCATCTATCTAAGGCAATAAGAGCAAACATTTTTCCCATTACTTTAAAAACCAGCGTTACCTCATCAAAAGGAAACTCTTCAGTAACTCCTTTTTTTGAAGCACAATAATTATGTAGTTGTTCTATGTTCATAGTTAAGGTAAAATTCGTTCCATAAGTTTTTCAGGATGCTCTAATTCTGTAAAACCAAAATGTTTGTATAAGCCATGAGCATCTCTGGTTTTTAACATCCATACTTTACAGCTTTGAAGCTCGGGCGCTTGTGAAATTTCAGCCATTAATTTTTTTGAATAGCCGTTACCACGTTCTTCGGGTACAATAAAAACATCCATAAGGTAGGCAAAAACCGTATAGTCAGTAGCTATACGGGCAAAACCTATTTGACGATCATTTTTATATACACCAAAGCATAAACAGTTTTTAATTGTTTTTTGAACTTCTTCTAACGTTCTGCCTTTTGCCCAATACGTATTGGTTAAAAAAGAATGAATAACATCTACTTGTAATTTAGATGAATCAGTTGATATCGTAATCATTATGGTTATAGTTTTTCTTTCCTTTTAAAGAGGGTAAAAGTTAAGAAAATAAAAGAAATGATACAGAGTAGTAGAAAAAAATATTTAATTAAGTTGATCCCGATAAAAAACTCAAATCCTCTATGAATACCATGTTGATCTGCTTTTTTTTGAAGCAATTTTAAAAAGGGATAAGTGTTTAAATAATAATAGGAGAAAAAAGAAAAAGTAGAAAGTAGTAAAAGTCTGCATATTTTCTGAAAAAGACTCATTATTAAGTTATTCAATTAAATTTTGAGTTGCTTCAGGAATTGCTAGAGAGCTGTAGTCTAATTTCCAACCAATTGTTTCTACTAAATTATTCATCAACATAATAGCCTCTAAAGCCTCTTTGTTAGCTGTTTGCATTAAGTTACTTTCCGGAACTTTTTGAAGTATATGCTCTTTAGCTTCAGTATTAACTTTTGTTAAATCTTCAGAACTAAACTTATTTAAAAGACCATTTTGAATATCGTAAAAGCGAAGTGTAGGTTCAATAGAAAAAATTTCAGGCTCAGGAAATTCAGATAAAACAATAGTTTTTGTTTTGGTATTGGCTTGCATTTTTATCTTTCTAAAGTCGAAACCTATATGCACTTTAGCATTAATTAAAATAATAGCTTTCTTTTTACTGGTAAACAACCCTAAAAACTTTTCTTTAGAGTTCTCATGGTGGTAAATCTCAGCAAACTCACCTTCAACCGTAATTAATTTTGAAACTTTTTTAATTTTATCAAGTAAAACAACAGACTGTTTTTCAGTTACGTTCTTTTTACTAACGGTAACAAATTTTTGAAATATAAAATAAGAAATAATAGCCCCGCCGGCTAAACCAATAAAAAGTAATTCCATAGCTACGAAGTTACATAAAAGTTAATAATTGTAACAACTTTAAACATCAATAAACAAACGATACTCCTTGTTTTAGGAATGAAGGGTTAACTGACGATAAAGTACACCTTTTTTACGAATTTATCCCCGTAAATACTGGTTAAATCTATACACTTCTAAGAATTGGTACATCTTTTTATTACTATATTTACGATAATGTTGAGCAATAAGAGGAGTTATAAAATTTTTAAGTTGAAGTATTTTTCTTTCGTAAAAACTAAAATTAGTGTTGTATGCTTTTTGTGTTCGTATATGTTTGTATATGGGCAGCATGATATTAACGTAGAACATATTCTTCCCAGATATAATAACAACAATGTATTTGTTAAAAAAACAGTTCAAGATTCTTTAGGTTTTATATGGATGATTACCGGAGATGGTATTTTGAAATATAACGGGTACAACTATTCATTGGTAGATGAAAAAGAAATCTTTTTAAACATAAAGCCAATAGATGAAATTGATGATATTGTAGTTGACAGTCTTAACAATATTTGGATAAAAACATCACAAGGGCTATTGAGTAAATACGCATGGAGTAAAGGAGTTTTTGAAGATGTTTCCGAAGCCATAGGAGAAGCTGTAAGTTATATTAAATGTAGAGGCGATGAAGTTTGGATAGTAACTAAGAAAGGAGCGGTAAAGCGCTATGCAAACAATATCATAAATAAGGTTACCGAGCTTTCAGAAATAGGATTGTCAAATGCCCGAGTAAGTAGTATGGCATTTGTACAAACCAATGAAGTATATTTTGGAACTTCCCATGGTAAAGTATATAGTTATACAATAAAAGAAGCACGATTAAAAGAACTGAAAGGAGCTTTTACCAACTATCCAACCAATGTAGTACTGGAAGTAGACCCTCATCATAGGTTATGGATAGGAACTGAAGCCCACGGATTACTGATTTATGATGTTGAGAACGGAGTGTATATAGAGAAGGACTTTTTTAAAGGAGAAAAGCATGAAGTAGACAAAGCACTGTTTTTAGATTTGTTTTTAGATAGTAACGGATATATATGGGGCGGAACAGATGGAGACGGTTTGTATAAAATGCATACAAGCAACGGAAAAATAGTTTTATATAGAAACAGCAACGCAAATTCATGTTCTTTAGGAAGCAATACAATTATAGATGTTAATGAAGATAATAACCAAAATATATGGGTGGTAACCAAATATTTTACAGTTGATGTAATACCTAAAGTTAATGAGAATATAGGTTATCATAAAGGAAGTGCTAATAACTCAACAGCAAGAATTCTTAGTATTTTTAAAGGAAGTGATGATGTATTGTGGGTAGGAACCGACGGTAATGGCTTAACAAGAATTGATCAGCATAGTACACAACAGTTTTTTAATGAAGCTAATACCGGTTTTTATGTACAATCGATAACAGATGATAACTTGTCTAACTTGTGGATAGGAACTTATAAAAACGGACTGTGGCATTATACTAAAAAAACAGGGATGTTTGAAAAAGTACATGTGTTCAATGAACTTAATCAGGAAGGAACCGACGTACGAACAGTTTATAAAGATTCACAAGGAAGAGTATGGGTAGGCTCAAACGTATCACTAAATATATATGATGAAACCAAAAAGCTATTAGCAAGTTTTAATAATAAAGATAATGGCTTAAAGGGCGCTATTGTTGAAAGTATTATTGAAGATAAAAAAGGAACCATTTGGATAGGCCAGTTAGGAGGAGGTTTATATAAGTTTGAAGAAAATCAAGCAGCCATAGCCAGATCTACATTTTTAAATTTTGATGTAAGCGAAGAGTTGCCCAGAGTAAGGTCGATGTGCTTAGGAAAAGACAATCAAATATGGATGTTAACCGGAAATAACAGCTTAACCCTTTTTGATAGCGCTACGCATCACTTTGAAAAGTTTAACCATTTAATACCGGGTAAAAGAGTGTCTTTAATGGCAATCTTAAGTGCAGATGCAGATCATATTTGGATAAGCTCAACAAATGGAATACTTCACTTTGATGTACAGAAAAAAATAATCAGAACCTTTAATACTACAGACGGACTTAGTAATAACAACTTTATGATTAGAAGTGCCTTTAAAGATAAAGAAGGTCTGTTGTATTTTGGTAGTACTAAAGGCATCCATTTCTTTCTTCCTGAAAAACTAAACAAAAACAAGTCCAAAGCAAAGTTGGTAGTTAATGACATACGAGTACTTAATAAGCCGGCAAAAGAAATTTTACCCAAGCAAGTTACTTCAGATGTGTCCAACTTAAATGAATTGCATTTAAAAAACAATCAATCATCATTTTCAGTACGATTTTCAGCTATAGATAATGTATTGCACCCGAACCATTATTATGAATATCAGTTAAAAGGTTTTGATAAAGATAGAAAGGTAACCTATGCAGAAGGGTTAGCAGAATATACCAATGTACCTTCCGGTATTTATATGTTAGAAATTAAGGTATATGATATAGATGAAAAAAGATTGATAGCAAGTAAAAATATGGTTATTTCCATAGCCCCGCCGTTTTGGAATACCCCCATAGCTTACCTTGTTTACCTGCTGTTTTTTGCCGGGGTGGTATGGGGAATAGTTAAATGGTATTACCTTAAAAAGAAATTATTAATTCATAGAATTAGCAGACGAAAAGAAAAAGAACTTCACAAAGCAAAAATGAATTTCTTTACTAAAATGTCTCATGAAATTCAAACCCCGATAACCTTAATTTTAGGTCCTATAGATGATATGCTTAAGCAATCTGAACTAAACGGAAACCTCTTGCTTAAAGAAAGATTACATATTATAGCTAACAATGCTAAGCGTTTATCCCGAATAGCCAGAGAATTAACTCTGGTAAGAAATAAAGAGCTAAACAAACTACAACTATCGGTTACCCAAAATGATTTGTACAAGGATATTTCAAAAATATGCCTGTCATTTAAAGAACTGGCAAGAAGTAAGAATATAGATTTTACCGTTAACTGTCCCCAAAATATTACAGACTCATGGTATGATAAAGAAAAGCTGGAACATGTGCTGTACAACTTACTATCCAATGCATTTAAGTACACACCGGTAGAAGGCAATGTTCAGTTACTTATAACACCGTACAATGAAAAAAATGCCATTAAAATAGCAGTAACAGATTCCGGATCGGGGATTGAGAAAGATGAGTTAGATAAGATTTTTAAAATCTTTTACAGATCAAAAGACAATCTGGTAAAAGGAATGGGAATAGGCTTAGCTCTTACCAAAGAACTGGTAACACTGCACAAAGGAAAAATTAAAGTAAGCAGTACTCCGGGAGAAGGCACAACATTTACCGTAAAAATACCAATATCTGAAGAAGCTTATGAAGACTCAGAAAAAATTTCATTTGGTAAAAAAGAAGAACTACCTGCCTATGTAGATAATAAAGCAGTTACACATGCATCAAAAAGTTTTGATACAGAAAACAAGACTATTTTAATTGTTGAAGATAACTTTGAGTTACAGGTATTCTTAAAAAAACTGTTAGAAAAAGAATACAATATTCTATTAGCTGATAACGGAAAAGAAGGCTTCTATCATGCAAAAAATAACATCCCTGATTTAATTATCAGCGATATTATGATGCCGGAAATGGATGGTATAGAAATGTGTAAAGAACTAAATAAAGATACATTAACCAAGCATGTGCCTATTATATTGTTAACAGCTAAAAACTCTACTCACTCTAAAATAGAAGGATTAAAAACCGGGGCTATTGAATATATTAATAAACCGTTTAATACCAATGAACTATTACTTAAAATAGGAAACATTTTATCTACTAAAGAAAACATTATTTCTAAATACAGAAAAGAACTTATAAATAAACCTGAGATTAAAATATCTAAATCTCAAGATGAGATTTTTCTTGAAAAACTAACCTCTCATATAAATGAAAGATTGGCAGACTCTAATTTTAAAGTAGATGAATTAGCTGATGTAATTAACATGAGTTACTCAAGTTTGTACCGAAAATGTATGTCGTTAACAGGTTACAGCCTTATAGACTATATTAAAATACTCAGGTTAAAAAAAGCCGCTATTTTAATGGTAAAATACGGCTATAACATATCTGAAACCGCTTATAGAGTAGGTTTTAACGACCCTAAATACTTCTCAAAAAGCTTTAAGAAACAATTTAATATAACCCCGAAAGAATTTAAAAATAAAGCTGCTGAAATAGACAGCATAGAAAAGTACCTAAAGCTTTACGGGGTTGATATTACTGACTTGGATACGAAGTAAACCCCAAAATAATGTAAAGTAAAAACAACCTGTTTTATTAGGTAAAAATTAACAAGCAGTACAAAATACAACACCCAATTGACCAAAAATTACCCCCGGAGTGCGTTAGTTTTGTGATGACTACCAAAAATACGAACGCCTGAGAATGACGGATACGAAAGATACTTTTTTTGATGCAATTGTAATTGGAACCGGAATTTCCGGAGGTTGGGCAGCCAAAGAACTTACAGAAGGAGGACTAAAAACCTTGGTACTCGAAAGAGGAAGAAATGTAGAGCATATTACAGACTACCCAACAGCTGATAAAGAATTATGGGAGCTGGAATTTAGAGGAAAGCCAAGCTTAAAAGAGAAAGAATACCAATACAAACAAGACAGAACCGGTTTTGTAACACACCAATCTACCAAACATTGGTTTGTAAATGATGTAGAACACCCTTACAACGAAACAAAAAGATTTGATTGGATACGAGGTTACCATGTAGGCGGTCGCTCATTAACCTGGGGTAGGCAAGCACTACGCATGAGTGATTTAGATTTTAAAGCAAATAAGTTAGAAGGAATTGCAGTAGATTGGCCTATTCGGTATAAAGACATTGAGCCGTGGTACACACATGTAGAAAAATTTATAGGAGTATTCGGAGAAAAATTAGGATTACCTCAATTACCGGATGGTTATTTCTCACCACCTATGCCTTTAAATTGTGTTGAAGAAGAATTTAAAAAACAAATAAGCAAACACTATAAAAACAGATGCCTTACCATAGGGCGATTTGCCAACATTACAGGCACTGCTAACCATGAAGGAAGGCACAACTGTTCTTACAGAAATAAATGTATGAGGGGATGTCCGTTAGGAGGCTATTTTAGTAGCAATGCAGCTACCTTACCCGCAGCCCAAAAAACAGGGAACATGACTTTAAGACCTCACTCTATAGTACATGAAATACTGTATGATGAAACAACTAAAAAAGCCATAGGCGTTAAAGTAATAGACGCCTTAACCAAGCAAAAAATAATATTTAAAGCTAAGGTTATATTTTGTTGTGCCTCAACAATTGCCTCAACCGGTATTTTACTACAATCAAAATCAGCCAGATTTCCGAACGGGTTAGGCAATGATTCAGGAGAATTAGGACACAATTTAATGGATCATCATTTTAGAGTAGGGGCAACAGCAGAGCATCCGGGTTTTCAAGAGGTAACATACGTTAATAACAGACCCGCAAGCTTTCATATACCCAGATTTCAAAATTTGGGAGATGCAGCCACCAAAAAGAACTATTTAAGAGGCTACTCTTTTCAAGGAGCAGCTAGCAGAAGTGATTGGAGGCGATTAATTAAAGAGTTTTCTTATGGCAAAGAACTGTTAGCAGAAATACATAAACAAGGAGGTTGGCGCATAGGTATTGTAGGATTTGGAGAATGCCTGCCGTACCATAACAATAAGATGACGCTTGATAACACCAAAAAAGATGCATGGGGTTTACCAACAATAACCTTTGATTGTGAGTTTAAAGAAAATGAAAAGTTAATGCGAAAAGATATGAAAGCCGAAGCCGTAGCTATGCTTACCCAAGCAGGTTTTATAAACGTAAAAGCATTTGATGACTCATTTGTACCCGGGCATGCCATACATGAAATGGGTACGGCAAGAATGGGAAGAGATCCCAAAACCTCAGTACTTAATAAGTATAACCAACTTCATAAAGTACCTAATGTATATGTAACAGATGGCTCTTGTATGACCTCTTCAGGAAACCAAAATCCATCATTAACCTACATGGCACTTACAGCTAGGGCAGCTAACCATGCTATTGAACAATTTAAAAAAGGAATATTTGAGTAATGGAAAGAAGAGACGCTGTTAAAAATATTGTCCTAGCCTTTGGAAGCACAATCGCTATACCTCAACTATTAAGTATCCTAACTTCCTGCTCTCATAAAAAAGCAGTTACTAACTATTTATGTATTCATAAAAAGCAAAGTACCTTAATAAGGCTTTTATCTCAAATACTACTACCTGTACCTCAGGTTTCAACTAAAGAAAATATTGATGTAGTTTCCTTTTTAGACCAAATGTTGTTTTATACAGCATCAGAAGCTGACAAAGAATTTTTTATAAAAGGAAGTGAAGAATTTGAACAAAAGTTTTATACTACCTATGCTAAAAAAGTAACAGAAGGAAGTATTGAAGAAGTAAAAGCATTATTAGATAAATTTCTTACGCTATCAGAAGAAGAGGAAGAAAACACAAGACTTCTCTTACAAGAAAATATAGCGTCACTACCTACTGATAAAAAATCACCCTATTTAATTTATACCTTTTTAACAGCAGTAAGGTATTATTGTCTGTTTGGGTACTGTACTTCAAAAGCTTACTCACTAACCCCAAACATACCCCTACATTAATTCCCATTAGGTAGTGAGTGTCACTCTCATTAGGCAGTGAGTGTCGCTCTCATTAGGCAGTGAGTGTCACTCCCATTAGGCAGTGAGTGCCACTCCCATTAGGCAGTGAGTGCCGCTCCCATTAGGCAGTGAGTGTTACTCCCATTAAGCAATGAATAGTACTTCCACTAGACTTGAGGTATTATCTCAATTAAGCAAGAGATGTCTTTCTTATTACCTTTTTTAAATTAAAAAAGCGTAGGGTTTCGTAACCCAAAAACACAATGGTTTTTTAATTAAAATACAAAAAGAAGAAAAAGAGTGGTGAAAAGACGTGAAAATGAGCAGGTAAAAACCATTCGTCAAAAAGGAGTAATAATTAGTCAAAGCTACAGTAAACGTGTTATTTACACCCCTTTTTGCTTAAAAACTATCCTGTTTTAAAGAAAGCAAATAGTCAATTTTGTTAGTGACATTAACTGAGAAAAGATGAATTCAAGAAGAAAATTTGTGAAAACAGCAGCTTTAATAGGCGCGGGAATTTCAGTACTACCTAGTATGGCTTTTAGCACGGGGCCAAAAGACAACCAAAAATTAAAACTAGCTTTTATAGGTGTAGGACTAAGAGGAACTAACCACTTAACCAACGCACTAAAAAGAAAAGATGTAGAAATAACAGCTATTTGTGATGTAGATCCTAAAAGAATAGAAATAGCAATAGAACATATAAAAAAGGCCGGAGGAAAAAAACCAAAAACATTTGGAAGCAACGATTATGATTACAGGAATTTATTAGAGTTGAAAGATGTAGATGCCGTTATTATATCTACCCCTTGGTTATGGCATACTAAAATGGCAGTTGATGCAATGAAGGCAGGTAAGTATACCGGAGTTGAGGTATCAGCATCAAATACCTTAGAAGAATGTTGGGACTTAGTAAATACCCATGAAAGTACAGGATCACATTTAATGATATTGGAAAATGTAAACTACAGACGAGATGTAATGGCTGTACTAAATATGGTAAAACAACATGTTTTTGGAGAGCTATTACATTTTAGATGTGGGTACCAACACGATTTACGCCATGTAAAATTTAACAATGGTGTACAACCGTACGGAGGAGGCGTTGAGTTTGGAGATAAAGGAATTTCAGAAGCAAAATGGAGAACACAACACTCCTTATTAAGAAATGCAGATGTGTACCCAACACACGGGTTAGGTCCGGTAGCCACCATGGCCGATATAAATAGAGGAAACAGGTTTGTATCTTTAACATCACATGCCACAAAAGGGGTAGGCTTGCATAAATATATAGTAGAAAAAGGAGGAGAAAACCATCCGAATGCAAAACTAAAATGGAAACAAGGAGACATTATTACTACGACCATAGAAACAGCTAATGGCGAAACTATTATAGTTACTCATGATGTAAACTCACCAAGACCCTATTCACTAGGTTTTAGAGTACAAGGAGCACAAGGACTTACAGAGTTTGATTATCACACCAACCGTATTCATGTTGAAGGAATTACTAAAGGACATGGTTGGGAAGGCATGGATACATGGTTAAAAAAATACGACCATCCTTTATGGAAGAAATACGGAGAGTACGCCTCTGGGTCTGGACATGGAGGTATGGATTTCTTTGTATTAAATGCTTTTGTAGAATCAGCAAAACAAAATATAGCTCCTCCGTTAGATGCGTATGATGCGGCTGCCTGGAGTGCTGTAACACCGTTGTCTGAAGTATCTATTGAAAACAACGGAGAACCACAAGACTTTCCTGATTTTACCAGAGGACAATGGGTAAAGCGAAAGCCTTATAACTGGATGAAAGACACCTACTAATATTACTTTTAAATTAATTCAAATATGAAAAAACATTTATTTTTTTTACTACTGCCTTTGTTGTTTTTAACAACGATTGCTACTGCGCAAAAAAAATCAATAACAGGTAAGGTTTTGGATGAATCCGGCTTACCTATTGTTGGAGCTACCATTGTTGTTAAAGGAACAACAACCGGAGTTTCAACAGATTTTGATGGAAATTTTGAAATAAAAGCCGAAGCTGGAGCTATTTTAAGAATCGCTTCCTTAGGATTTTCTGAAAAGGAAGTAATGGTTACCAACGAGAACAACATGACCATAACTTTAAATGAAAACTTAAATGAGTTGAGTGAAGTAGTGGTGGTAGCCTACGGAACTCAGAAAAAAGAAACGGTAACCTCTTCATTAGTAAGTGTAGATGCCGGAGAGTTAAAAGATATTACCACACCGGAAGTATCATCAATGCTACAAGGTAAAGCTGCAGGGGTGCAGGTAGCTGCTTCCGGAGGTTCACCGGGGTCAACCCCCAATATTTTAATTAGAGGAATGGCATCTTTAAACGGAAATGTAACCCCGCTTTGGGTAGTTGACGGAGTAATACAACATGGGGTACCAATTATTAACCCAAGTGACGTTGACAATATTTCTGTTTTAAAAGATGCTTCAGCAACTGCATTATATGGTTCAAGAGGGGCAAACGGAGTTATTGTTGTAACCACTAAGAGAGCAAAATCTGGAAGCAAACCACAAATTCAGGTAAGCTCAAAAGTAGCCGTTAACCAGTTTAACAGTGGTAACTTTAAAGTAATGGACTCTCAGCAATTGTATGATTACCATACACAATTTGCAAATTCACAACCTTGGTTTACAGAAGATTTATTACAAAGAAATACCGATTGGATTAAGGGAGGAACAAAAAATGCTTTTGTAAGAGAGTTTAACACCACCTTTACCGCTGCTACAGATAAGCTAAACTTTTTCTTAAACTTAGGAATGTATAGTGAAGAAGGAACAGTAAGAGGAAATGAATTAGACCGATACACTTTTAGAACTAACATAGACTATAAAATTAGTAAGAAGCTAACCATAAAACCTAAACTATCATTCAGTTTTGATACCAGAGATAAAATAGCAGAAGCACCATTGTACGAGCTATACTTAAACTTACCATGGGATGTTCCGTTTAATAGTGATGGAACTCCGGTAAACGCACAAGAATCACAAGACTGGATAGGAAGAGACAGAAGAAACTATTTTTTTGATCAACAATGGAACTATTCAGACAGTAACATTTTTAACATGAGTGCAAACTTTGATTTTGAGTTTGAAATATTACCTTATCTTTCTTATGTATCTACTAACAACTTTACTTTATATAAAGGAAGATCAAAATCATATACAGACCCTAGATCAAATTCCGGAAAAGCTAACGGAGGAAGTTTAAGTGAATTTTCATCTAACAGATTAACCAGATTAACTACCCAAATGTTAAAGTATGAAAATACATTTAATGAAATTCATACCGTAAGTGCTGTAGGAGGATACGAATACAACGATTATGAGTACGACGATTTTGGAGCCACAGGAAACGGAATTATTCCCGGAGGAGAAATATTAGATGTAGCAAGTGAAACAGGATCAGTAAGCGGGTCTAAAAATGAATATGCCCTACAATCGTATTTCTTAGCAGCCGACTATGATTATGATAATAAATACTTTGCTAAAGTATCTGTAAGAAGAGACGGAGCCTCAAACTTTGGATTGAACAGTAAGTATGGTAACTTCTTTTCAATAGGAGCAGGATGGAATGTACATAAAGAAGACTTCTTTAAAAATAACATAGTAAACAAATTAAAGCTAAGAGCAAGTTACGGTTCAGTTGGTAACCGCCCTTCTTCACTATATCCATACCAAGGAACTTATAGAGTAAATACACAATATATAGGAATTCCCGGAGCGATACTTAACCAGTTTGGTAATGCAGATTTAGGATGGGAAAAATCATATGAAGCCAACTTTGCCTTAGATACACGAATTTTTGACAGGGTTGATTTAACCTTAGAATACTATAACAAAGATACCTCAGACTTACTGTATTTTGTGAGTTTACCGGACATAACAGGGTACCAAGGTTTTTGGGAAAATGTTGGAGGGTTAAAAAATACCGGGTTTGAAGCAGTAGTTTCAGCAGATATTATTAAAAATGAAAACGTAACCTTTAATGCAGGCTTTAATATTGGGGTAAACAAAAATAAAATAACCTCTCTATACCAAGGACAAGATCAAATTCCGGTAGGTACTAAAATCTTTAAAGTAGGAGAAGATGCCAATACTTGGTATATAAGAAAATGGTTAGGAGTAAACCCGGATAACGGACAACCTCTTTGGGAAGCAGTTAACCCTACTACCGGAGAAAAAACAGAAACCAGCAATTGGAACGAGGCAACTTTACAACCGTTAGGTACCTCAACCCCTGATTTTATAGGAGGTTTTAATACTAGTTTTACGTATAAAAATTTCTCAATAACATCCAACTTTACCTTTTCGCAAGGCGGTACTATTTACAATGCATCCAGAGAATTATTTGACTCAGACGGATTTTACAGCACATTTAATCAAATGGTATTACCGGAAGGATGGACAAGATGGGAAAATCCGGGAGATATAGCAACGCACCCGCAACCTATACAAGGAGGAAATAACAACTCTAATAAACGCTCTTCAAGATACTTAGAAGATGCTAGTTATTTGAGGTTAAATAACGTAACCATTTCATACAGTTTACCAAACAACGTATTAGAAAAAATTGGAATGAAAGCGGTTAACTTATATGTGTCAGGTGATAACCTGGTTACTTGGACAAAGTTTTCAGGAGTAGACCCAAGTGTTGGCGGTTTAGGAGGAAATGTAAGCTTAGGATATCCTATTCCAAGAAGATATGTTTTAGGTCTTAACGTAACATTTTAATAATCAAATTGACTAATCATGAAAAAAATAATATATAGTATTCTATCAATAATCACAATAAGCTTTAGCGCATGTGATATAGAAAGAAACCCGTATGATCAAATTGCAGTTGATGAGCTATTTAGCGATCCCGGATCTATAGAAACAGCAACGATAGGAAATTACGCCTTGTTAAAAGGAGATTCCGGTTATGATGGTTGGATTGATGCCTTGCACCGAATTTCTGAGTATGCAGGAGACAACATATCTCTTAGCGGAGGAACAACAGATCACCTGTTTTTCTTATATAACTACCAATCAATAACTACCAACGGAAGAGTAAATAACTTTTGGCGTAACTCATATAAAATTGTAGTAGGAACCAATGTAGTAATTGAAAAAATACAAGAAGGAGAATCTGATGATAAAGACCAATTGTTAGGAGAAAATTACTACCTGAGAGCTTTGGTATATTTTCAAATGGGAAATGTTTTTGGAAGACCCTACAATCAAGGAGGCGGTAACTTATCCATTCCTTTAAAATTATCTTCTGATACAGATGACAGACCTGCAAGAAACACGGTAGAAGAAGTATACAATCAAGTAATTAGTGATTTACAAAAAGCAGCATCGTTAATGAACCTGAATAAAGGTGCCTCTTTTGCTTCTAAAGAAGCCGCTCAAGCCTTGTTATCAAGAGTTTATTTATATATGGGAGATAATATTAAGGCAGAAGAGTATGCAAATAACGTAATAAACTCAGGAAGATATACCCTTTTACCAAGCGCTAAATTTGGAGGAATGAACAGGTTAACCCCTGTACAAAATGAAGAAGCTATTTTTGCGGTAACTCTAAACAGTAATTCTGATTTACTGGGGCAGTGGGACGATTGGTGGACCATTGGTTCTCTTTACGCACAAATAGACGGAACAGGATGGGGAGAAATGTATGCATCTAGTACTTATCTTAACCTGTTAAATGAATATCCGAATGATATAAGAAAATCATTTATAGAGCCTCAATACCTTAAAGATGCAAATGGTAACAAAATACCAGCGGTATATTGGGTAAAAGATACCGGTAACAGTTATGCATATCAATTTGCAAGAACAACAAACAACGGAGGTACCATTACTTTTGATTTTGATGGAGCTACTTACACATTAGAAACAGAAGTACAAAACGGAAAAACAACATACTATTTTAATGCACCGGGCGGGCGACAAGAGGTAACCTTTGACTTTGATATGGAGAAAAGAAACGGGTATCCTAAATTTTATATCCTAAAAGCATCGTTACAAGAAGATGACGTACATATGTGGTCTCCAATGGTGTCAAGATTGGCAGAAATGTATTTGAATAAAGCAGAATCGTTTGCTAAACGCGGAGCTAACCAGGCAGCTTTAGACAATATTAATGTATTAAGAGTAAGAGCAGGAGTACCTCAATATACCTTAACTAATTTACCTTCAGGGAAAACAGTATTAGACGTAGTGTTAGATGAAAGAAGATTAGAATTAGCTTTTGAAGGTCATAGAAGATATGATGTGTACAGAAATGGATATAGCATGTATAGAAGATATCCGGGAACACATTTAAACAATTCAAACCCGTTTTTTGAAATCCCCTCAGATCATTTAAGAGTGGTTGAATATATACCGGAACAACAAATTATTCTTCAATCATCCTTAGTGCAAAACCCATAATAGGTTTAATAGTAAGGAAAGACATTGATTTGTCTTTCCTTTTTCATGCATAATTAAAGGTCACCGTATTAGCAGATACAAGTTAAGAAACCACAAACCAAATAGTCATGAAGAAAATAAGAGTAATTAATTTTTTGATGTTTTTATCAATAAGCTTCACATTTTTCGGATGCGAAGTAGACAAAGTACTTTACCAACCTAAGCCTAAAGATAATGTGGCATTAGACCTTTCTGTGGTAATACCGGCAGGCTCTAATAGTTGGGTGGTAAATGAAGTATCGCGCAATAAAGATATTATATACGATACAGGAATTCATAATTGGACACAGATAACAGATGTAATCAGAACCTATTTTAAAACTGCAGGCTCAGGCATATTACATGTGGGATTAAAAGTAAAATCACCTGACGGAGCCTCTAAAATTAAAGTAACAGTAGGAGGCCAAACTAAAGAGGTAAGTATTAGTAATAGAAATTATGAAGTTGTTGAAGTAGGTAAATTTAACCTTACCAATTCAGGCTACCATTATGTAGAAATACAAGGAGTAGAAAAATCCGGAGCTTATATAGGAGATATAGAAGAAGTACTAATAGGAGGTCCGGCAGCAAGTTCAGTAAATTTTGTACCAACAAGCAATCATTATTTCGGAAGAAGAGGCCCATCAGTACATATGGGATATACCTCGCCTCAAGGAAAAAATGTACAATGGTTTTATAATGAAGTTACCGTGCCGGCAGGAGAAGATGTAGTAGGATCTTTTTTTATGGCAAACGGACATGCACAAGGGTACTTTGGAATGCAGGTAAACTCGGAAACAGAAAGACGAGTATTGTTCTCTATCTGGAGTGCTTATGAAACAGATAACCCTAATCAAATTCCGGATGAGTATAACGTAATAAATTTAGGAAACGGACAAGGGGTTACCGTACAAAACTTTGGAAACGAAGGCTCAGGTAAACAATGTATAAAAAGGTTTGATTGGAAAGCAGGAACTACCTATAAATTCTTATTGAAAGGAGAGCCTTCAGAAAATAACTCAACAGATTATACCGCATATTTTTACGCTCCGGAGGTAGGAGAGTGGCAATTAATAGCCAGTTTAAGAAGACCTAAAACATCTACTTACTTAAAAGGATTGCATTCCTTTTTAGAAAACTTTGTTACGGATACCGGATTTATGACAAGAGAAGTTAAATACGGAAATCAATGGGTGTACACTACCGATAATCAATGGAGTGAAATGACTCAGGGAAGATTTACGGCAGACGCTACTGCTACCAACAAAGATCGACTGGATTTTAACGGAGGAGTTTCTGGAAATACCTTTTTTCTTAAAAACTGCGGCTTCTTTAATGCGTCAACTACCCCCGGAACTACTTTTTCAAGAACAGCATCAAATGTTACACCTAATATCGACTTTTCAAAGATTGCCGAGTTAGATCCGCAAAACGGAGGCAACGGAGGCTCGGCCGTTGTAATAAAAGATAAAAGTTCATGGACCATTACAAATTTCAGTAGCCAAGAAGACGGAGGAGGAGAAGGAAATACAGGAAGAGCAGCAGATGTATTAGATAGTAATACAGATACGTATTGGCACTCTTGCTGGTCTTGTAACCCAATGGCAGCACACCCGCATCATATTACTATAGATACAGGTACAGAACAACAGATTGCCGGATTACAGTTTATACAAAGGCAAAACTTATCAAGAGCCATAAAAGACATAAAAATAGAAGTAAGTACAGATAATAACAATTGGACTTCTAAAGGAAGTTTTCAATTACAAAATGTTATTGAAGCACAAAACATAGATTTTAATACCCCCGTTTCTGTCAGATATATCAGAATAACTATAAGTTCTTCACACGATGGATCTCAATTTGCTTCCTTAGCAGAAGTAAATGCATACACCTATTAAGTTAATTATATTGTTTGAATTGTATGCCCTAATAAAGCCTTTGAATATCATTGTTTTTTGTGAATTCAAAGGTTTTATCCTGTGAAGTACTTACGGGTATAGATTAAGAAACAATTACAAATGGTATAAGTAAATATCCCCATATTTTTTTAGTAAAAACAAACCATTACAATGCATACGAACTTAGTAATATTAGCGGGAGGAGCTTCTTCCCGAATGAAAAAGGAAGCCATTTCCCAAGAATTATCTGAAGAAGAAATTAACCAAGCAAATAATAGAAGTAAAGGGCTTATTGGATTAGACACAGAAGGCAGGCCTCTTTTGGATTATTTGCTATACAATGCTCAAAAAACAGGATACGAAAACATATATATAGTAATAGGAGAAAATGGAACACTATTTAAAGAGTTTTATGGAAATAAAGACCAAGAGAACAACTTTCATGGTCTGTCTGTTTCTTTTGCAATACAAAAGATTCCTGAAAACAGAGTAAAACCATTCGGAACTGCAGATGCACTTTTTCAGGCAGTAACTCAATATCCGGAGTTAAACAATCAATATTATACGGTTTGTAATAGTGATAATTTATACTCTATTGAAGCTTTAATGGCTTTACGAAAAGTTACTTATGAAAATGCATTTATCAGTTATTCCAGAGATGCCTTAGCATTCCCTCCTGAAAGAATAGCCAGATTTGCTTTGGCAAAACTAAACGACAGTAATCAATTACTTAATATTATTGAAAAACCTCGGCCGGAAGAAATAGATGAGTTTAAAGATGCTTCCGGAAAATTACGCGTAAGTATGAATGCCTTTAAGTTTAACGGGGCTATGCTGTATCCATACTTAAAAAACTGTCCGGTAAACGAAGAAAGAGATGAAAAAGAATTACCAACGGCACTATTAAATATGTTAGAAGAACAACCGAATACGGTTTATGGAATTCCGTTTTCAGAACATGTTCCGGATTTAACAGCCAAAGAAGATATTGTGGTGGTTAAAGAATATCTAAAAAATAACTACAGAACAATTACTTGGTAAACATAAAAGCCAATTATTTATTAAGAAGCATATTCAACCATTTGTATAAAAATAATGTATGATTTCAGAGTCACCAACCATGAAAAAAGAAATTAACTACCAAAGAGCAGGGCAATTTGAAGAAACCAGATATGAAAAAATTCATAATGTAGTTTTCTATGATTCTAAAGAAGGATCACTTGCTGTAGCAAGAGAAATTGCTGATTTAATAAGAGCAAAACAAGCGGGAAATGAAAGTTGTGTTTTAGGTTTAGCAACAGGATCTTCACCTATTAAAGTTTATGAAGAGTTGGTTAGAATGCACAAAGAAGAAGAACTAAGTTTTTTTAATGTAATTACATTTAATCTGGATGAATATTACCCGATGGCAAAAGAAAACATGCAGAGCTATGACTATTTTATGCATGAGCATTTGTTTAATCATATAGATATTCTTGAAGAGAATATTAACATTCCGGACGGAACTATTGAGGTTGAAGATATATACCAATATTGTATAGATTATGAGCTAAAAATTAAAAGTGTAGGAGGTATTGATTTTCAGTTGCTAGGTATTGGCAGAACAGGGCATGTTGGTTTTAACGAACCCGGATCACATTATAATTCAGGAACCCGAATTATAACATTAGACCATCTTACCAGAGCCGATGCAGCTTCTGATTTTTTAGGAATAGACAATGTGCCAAGAAAAGCAATTACTATGGGAATTGCCACAGTAAGATCAGCTAAAAGAATAGTATTGTTAGGCTGGGGGCAACACAAGGCCTCTATTTTAAAGCAAACTATTGAAGGAAGTATTTCTTCGGAGGTTCCGGCTACTTATTTACAAGAACATAACAATACCACTTTTGTATTAGATACCGAAGCGGCTTCTGAACTAACACGTAACAAAACCCCTTGGTTGGTAGGTGTTTCAGAATGGACTCCCGAGTTGAGAAATAAGGCAATTATTTGGCTTTGTGAAACAACACAAAAAAGTATTTTAAGTTTAACCGACAAAGATTATAATGATTACGGAATGTCTGGATTATTGGCATTAGAAGGTTCAGCTTACGACTTGAATATTAAAATGTTTAATAAATTACAACGTACTATTACAGGGTGGCCGGGAGGAAAGCCTAACTCAACAGATACTAACAGACCTGAGCGAGCAACGCCTAGCTGTAAAAGAGTCATTATTTTTAGTCCGCATCCGGATGATGATGTAATTTCTATGGGAGGTACTTTAGACCGATTGGTAGAGCAAGGACATGAAGTACATGTAGTATATCAAACCTCAGGAAATATAGCAGTTTCTGATGAAGAAGCACTGAAGTTTGCCGAAATAGCACAAGAATTGGGCGCAATGAGAGCTCAAAATATCATACATGATTTACATGTAAAAAAAGAAAACACAGCAGATACTGTTGAGGTAAGAAAATTAAAAGGACTTATTAGAAGAGGTGAATCTTTTGGAGCAACAAGATATTTAGGAGTGAAAGATGTTAATGTTCATTTTTTAGACCTTCCTTTTTATGAAACCGGAAAGGTTAAAAAGAATGATTTATCTGATGAAGATATAGCTATAATGTGCGCAATTATAAAAAAGATTGCACCGCATCAAATATATGCTGCGGGAGACTTAGCTGACCCTCACGGAACACACAAGGTATGTTTAGATGCTTTGTTTGAAGCTTTAGAAAAACTAAAAAAAGAACCTTATATGGAGCACTGTTGGGTGTGGTTGTATAGAGGAGCTTGGCATGAATGGGATATCTATGAAATAGAAATGGCTGTACCTATGAGTCCTGACCAAGTATTAAAAAAACGCCATGCTGTTTTTTACCATCAATCACAAAAAGATGGAGTAATGTTTCAAGGAGAAGATTCAAGAGAATTTTGGATGCGAGCAGAAGAAAGAAATAGAAGCACAGCTAAGAAATATCAAACTTTAGGATTAGCAGATTATGCTGCTATGGAAGCTTTTGTTAGGTACTATTTTATATAAGTAGAAGAAAGTATATAACAAGAATACGATGAGCAGATTTGCTATAATTTATGTGAGTTGGAGGCTTAGATCCTTTCTAAAACTCCTTTTTTATATGATTTACCAATGGGTAATTTGGTGTTGTTATTTAATAGTAATTGATTACCGTTATAAGTTTAAGGTGGTTAAGATTAATAATGAACGATTTGTGAATTCGTAAAAATTGGTTTGGAAGATAATCAAGACAACTTGTTATAAGAAATTTATCAGAAGTAGAAAAAAAGTTAATTAAAATAAAAAAAACACTGAAAGCCTTGAGGTTTTCAGTGTTTTACTATAACTCATTTTTAATAAGTTTGTCGGGGTGGCAGGATTCGAACCTGCGACCTCCTGGTCCCAAACCAGGCGCGATAACCGGGCTACGCTACACCCCGAATATTTTCGGTGTGCAAATATATAAAAAAAAATGAAATACAAATAGAAAAAATAAAAGAATGTAATATTTTTCTTCTTTATCGACTAATAGCCAAAATATATATAGCAAAGAGGATAAAAAGTAAAAATAAACTACATTTGTAGTCAATAATATATTTAAATATGGCTGAAAAAATAAAATGTTTGATTATAGGTTCAGGACCTGCCGGATATACAGCTGCAATTTATGCTGCCAGAGCAGATATGAAACCGGTTATGTATACAGGAATGCAAATGGGAGGGCAATTAACAACAACTACTGAAGTTGATAATTTTCCGGGCTACCCTAATGGTACTGATGGTACGGCAATGATGGAAGACTTAAAAAACCAAGCGGAAAGGTTTGGTACAGATGTACGCTTTGGAATGGTTACCAAAGTCGAATTTTCTAATAAAGAAGGAGGTATTCATAAAGTAACTGTAGATGAATCTATTGAAATTGAAGCACAAACAGTAATTATTTCTACCGGAGCAACCGCAAAGTATTTGGGTATTGAAAGCGAACAACGATTAATAGGTGGTGGAGTTTCAGCATGTGCTACTTGTGACGGCTTTTTCTATAAAGGACAAGATGTAGTAGTAGTAGGAGCAGGTGATACGGCTGCTGAAGAAGCTACTTATTTAGCTAATATTTGTAATAAAGTTACTATGTTAGTGCGTAAAGACTATATGAGAGCTTCAAAAGCTATGCAACATAGAGTAAGCAGAACCAAAAACTTAGAAGTATTATTTAATACTGAAATTGATGAGGTTTTAGGCGATAATGTTGTTGAAGGTGTTAGAGCAATAAACAATCAAACCGGAGAAAAAACAGATATACCGGTTACAGGAGTTTTTATAGCTATAGGACATAAGCCTAATACTGATTTGTTCAAAGGAGTATTAGATATGGATGAAACCGGATATTTAATCACAAAAGGAAAATCTACAAAAACTAATTTACCGGGAGTTTTTGCTGCTGGAGATGTACAAGATAAAGAATATCGTCAAGCAGTAACAGCGGCAGGTACGGGATGTATGGCAGCTTTAGATGCAGAAAGATATTTAGGAGCTTTAGAATAGGCTTAGCATTAAGATAAATAAAAAAGGAGATTGTTTAACAATCTCCTTTTTTATTTATTCCTGTACTAATCTCGATTAATAATATGAAAATTCTTCCTGTATAGGTTCCGTTTCAAGTACAGCTACTACATCTTCAATAAATTCATCAATTTGCTTTTTAGTTACATTAGGCATACAAATAATATGCGTAACACTATCTTCAGTAGCTAACTGCCATTTATTTTTAATGCTTTCAGGCATTTTAGGAAGAACAACTGTTATCGCTCCGGGGTTAGTCCAAGCATTAATTCCGATTTTTAAGAGTTCTTGTTTACAATATTGCGCTACTTCTAAACTAGATAAATATCTCGCTTTTAATCCGTCTATTCCCATTTTCTGAATTGCATACCATAAGAACAAAGGACTATGACCATTTCGTGATCCGGTTATAGTAGTGTCTAAAGAACCGATATACGAAATACCTTTAGAAACACGGTCTCTTAAAGAACGTTTAGTAATAATAACTCCGGCCGGAATAGGAGAGCCTATAAATTTATGACCGCTAATTGCAATACTGTCAGCACCATCTATAAAATCGAAAGGAATTTTTGGTTCTACAAAAGCTCCAAAAGACCCTGCTAAAGCTCCATCGCAATGAATGTAATGATCTTGAATAGCTAATCTTTTTAAAATGTTTTTTACTTTAGAAACATCATCTTTAGCCTCCTTCATAGTTGTTCCATAGGTAGTTAATATAATAGCAGGCTTATGTCTGTTAAATTTTAATGTTTCCTCTAAATCGGTATAATCTATTTCGCCATTTTCCTGAGACCTTATAACAATACTTGGAATGTTTAACAAATGGATGTTTTTCTTTACACTATAATGCGTAGATTCAGAATAATAAACCATGGCTTTCGGATACATTTCTCTGGCAATATATAAACCATATAAATTACTTTCTGATCCGCCATTAGTAACATATCCCCAATAATCTTTTGGGTTAGCTCTGAATAATTTTGCAAAAAAATCTACAACTTCACGTTCTAATTCGTGTGTTTGTACTTTATAAGTACTATTTTCAAAAGGATCGCCCAGGTTGTTTATAGGATATTGTAAAAAATCATATAATTCTGAATAGTCAAAATCTTTAGAAACCGGATATCCTAGGAAAGAATCTCTGGCCTCTTTTACCTTGATTAACAATTCTTGTAAACGATTTTCAGTTGCCGGGTTATATTTCATGTTAAAAACAATTTATTGTTACGGCAAATTTACTATTTATTAGAAAATATATCTTTATATTTGATTTGATAAGAAAATAAATCTTTTAAGAGGTTTGTTGTAGATAAATATTACTATTTAAGAAGTGTTTGTCTTATAAATTTAGAAAAAGGTTCTTTTATGGATATAGTTGATAGAAAAATATTAATGGAATTGCAGCAAAATGCTAAACAAAATACCAAAGAAATAGCTACAAAAGTGGGCCTAACTGTTACCCCTACTTATGAACGGATAAAAAAACTTGAACAGAACGGATTGGTAAAAAAATACGTGGCTTTACTTGATAGAAATTTAATAGGAAAACATATCATAGCTTATTGTCAAATAACATTGTATAAGCATCAGAAAGAATTAATAGATGTTTTTAAGAAAAGTATTTTAGGATTACCGGAAGTAATGGAATGCCATCACGTATCCGGTAATTTTGATTTTTTAATTAAAGTAGCTGTTGAAGATATGAACCAATTTCAAGAGTTTATAAATGAAAGACTTTCTGTAGTTGAAGGAATTTCAACTATTCATAGTTCATTTGTTATGAATTCGTATAAAAACACTACAGTTTTTCCTTTATAAAAAACTTATTTTTTATACTTTTTTGCATAATCATCTAGTTTTTGTTTTTCTCTTGGAGTAAGACTATTTACGCCTTTTTTGTTAATTTTTTCCAATAAGGCATCAAACTCATTCTGATCCATAATTTTTTGCTCACTATACCTATCATCAATAGTTTGGCTTTTTTTTACAGATTTGAATGGATTTTCAAGAAGTGAAAAGTTGGGTTTAATAACAACAAATACAATAAAAATTAAAGTTGGGATTAATGTTAAAATAATAGGAAGGAAATTTTGAACAACAGCTTGTGGTACAATAGCTATAGCTGTTAACATTCCTAAAATGGCTCCTCCTAAATGAGCTTCATGCCCTATATTATCATTGTTAGATTTGATTCCGTATAAAGAATAACCAACATACAACAGTCCGAACAACCAACTAGGAATACCAATAGGTAGAAAAAATAAACCAATACGAATACCCGGAAATAAAGCTATGGCTGCAAAAATAACACCGCTAACGGCACCGGAAGCTCCTACGGCACTATAGTATCCGTTATTTTTATGAATAATTAAGGCAAATAAGTTTCCTGCTAATAAACTTACAAAGTAAATAAGTGAAAAATAAAACGGACCAAGTTGATATTCTAAAATAGAACTGAAAGAATAAAAACTAAACATATTGAATAAAAGATGCGTCCAGTTTACATGTAAAAAACCAGAAGTTAACATTCGTTCATATTCTTTGTTGATAAGAATTCTGTTAACCTGAAATTTATATTTATTAAAAAACTTCCAGTTCTCAAATCCTTGATATGAGAATAAAGCATTAGCAATAATTATAAGCAAACTGATGGTTCCTATTTTTGTCATTATGTAGTAAAATGTTCTGTATTGATAAGAGCTTGCAAGATAAAAGAAAAAAGACCGTTAAAAATTAATTTAACGATCTTTTAAACAAACAACTAAATTCTAAAACCTATAAAAGTTGAAGAAGATTGTTAGCTCTAATGAGCAATATTATTAGAAGCAGTAAGCATTTTCTGCGTTCATTTTATCAGCTATTTGAGTACGTAAAGCAACTACATTTGGCATGTTAGCGTATTTGGTAAAACGCTTTAATCCCATTAATAACATACGTTGTTCATCACCCTCAGCAAATGAAACAATACCTTCTTTAGCTTTAGAAGTAATGGTTTCAATAGCGTTAAATAAGTTTAATTTAGCCATTGCTATTTGTATAGCCTGAGCATCTTCACCAAAACGTTTTGCGTTTTTCTCTGTTCTTAAAATAGTACTTTCAGCCATGTAGATTTCAATTAAAATGTCTGATGCAGCCATTAGTAACTGTTGGTGTTGCTCTAACTCCGGTCCGAATTTTTGAATAGCTGAACCGGCAACCATTAAGAATACTTTCTTTAATTTTCCAAGAATTTCTTTTTCTTCAGAGAATAACTCAGAATAATCTGGAGTATCAAAAGAAGGAATCCCCATTAATTCATCAGCAACAGCCATAGCCGGTTCTAATAAATTTACGTGTCCTTTCATGGCTTTTTTAACTAACATTCCAACAGATAACATACGGTTGATTTCGTTAGTACCTTCGTAAATACGAGAAATACGAGCATCTCTCCATGCAGATTCCATTGGTGTTTCTTCAGAGAATCCCATTCCTCCGAAAATTTGGATTCCTTCATCTGTACATTTTTGTACATCTTCAGAAACTTTTACTTTTAAGATTGAACATTCAATAGCATATTCTTCTACACCTTTTAACTCCGCATCTTGATGCGAGTTTCCTTCAGCCATACGAATAGCAATTCTATCTTCAATATTTTTAGCAGCACGATAAGCAGCAGATTCACCTACGTAACAAGCCGTAGCCATTTCAGCTAATTTAGCCTTAATAGCTCCGAAGTTAGCTATTGGAGTTTTAAATTGTACACGCTCATTAGCATATTTAACACCTTCAGTAATTACACGACGTTGTGCATCTAAACAAGCAGCAGCTAATTTAATACGTCCTACGTTTAGGGCATTCATGGCAATTTTAAATCCACCACCACGCTCAGATAGCATATTCTCAACAGGAACTACTGTGTCGTTAAAGAATACCTGACGAGTAGAAGATGAACGAATACCTAATTTGTGTTCTTCTTCTCCTAAAGTAATTCCGTTAGGGTTACTTCTATCAAACTCTACAATAAAACCTGTAATGTTTTTATCATTTTCAATACGAGCAAAAACGATGAAGATTTCAGCAAAACCAGCGTTAGAAATCCACATTTTTTGTCCGTTAATCTTGTACGATTTTCCGTCTTCAGATAAAGTAGCCGTTGTTTTACCTGAATTAGCATCTGATCCTGCTCCTGGTTCTGTTAAACAGTAAGCCCCGAATTTTTGACCCGTAGCTAAAGCTGGAACATATTTTTTCTTTTGCTCTTCTGTACCGTATAATGTAATTGGCATTGTACCAATACCTGTATGCGCTCCAAAAGCAGTTGCTACAGATCCGGTAGCTCCTGAAATATAATCACAAACTAACATGGTAGATACAAACCCCATGTTTAATCCATCATACTCTTCAGGTACAGAAACGCCTAAAAACCCTAATTCACCGGCTTTACGCATAACTTCTTCTGTTAATGCATAATCTTTAGCTTCAAATTTTGGTTTGTTTGGCCAAATTTCTCTATCAACAAACTCTTTTACAGAGTCACGCATCATCATTTGCTCTTCAGAGAAATCTTCAGGAGTAAACACATCTTCACATTTAGTTTCTTTAACTAAAAATTGCCCTCCTCTTAATATATCTTTATTTAATTCTGACATAATTTGTAGATTTTAGTATTCAGTAATTAGCTTTTGATAGCTTACTACTTTATATTTTATTATATATTTTTATTAGAAGAGTAGAAGTAAAACCTCACTACTCACTACTTATATCTTTTTTGTTAACTAAGAAATTCAAAAATACCAGCTGCTCCTTGTCCGGTTCCTACACACATGGTAACCATTCCGTATTTATTATTTAGGTTACGCTTACGCATTTCATCAAATAATTGAACAGATAACTTACCTCCGGTACATCCAAGTGGATGACCTAAAGCAATTGCTCCTCCATTCACATTAATAATTTCAGGGTTTAAGTTTAACTCTCTAATTACTGCTAATGATTGAGAAGCAAATGCTTCATTTAATTCAATTAATTCAACATGATTTTGCTGTAAACCAGCTTGTTTTAAAGCCTTAGGAATAGCAGCTACCGGACCAATTCCCATAATACGAGGAGGTACCCCCGCCGCAGCATAACTAACCATACGAGCTATAGGTTCAAGATTTAACTCTTTTACCATATCTTCACTCATTACCATAACAAAAGCAGCTCCATCACTTGTTTGTGAAGAGTTACCGGCTGTTACAGAACCATTAGCAGCAAAAACAGGACGTAATTTTGCTAAGGCCTCAACAGTAGTACCTCTACGAGGTCCTTCGTCTTTAGTAACGGTATAATTTCTTGTAGCACGTTTTCCGTTTTCTCCAATAAAGGTTTCTTCAACATCGATTGGTGCTATTTGATCTTGAAAACGATTTTCATCTAAAGCTTTTAACGCTTTCATGTGAGATTCGTAGGCAAAAATATCTTGATCTTCACGAGATATATTATATTGTTGAGCAACAGCTTCTGCTGTATTTCCCATTCCCCAATAATAATCTTCATGACCTGCATTTACAATATCGTAGTTCAATTCAGGTTTAAATCCTGTCATAGGTACAGAACTCATACTTTCAGTACCACCGGCTATAATACAATTAGCCATACCTGATTGTATTTTGGCTACAGCCATACCGATAGTTTCTAAACCTGAAGAACAAAATCTGTTAACAGTAACACCCGGAACATCTACCGTATTTAATCCGATTAAAGAAATAATACGAGCCATATTTAATCCTTGTGAACCTTCAGGCATAGCATTACCAACAATAACATCGTCTATACGAGTTACATCAAACTCAGGCAACTTGTCCATCATATACTTAATGGTTTCAGCTGCTAGTTCATCGGCTCTTTTAAATCTGAACACACCTTTTTTAGATTTACCTACGGCGGTTCTATATCCTTTTACTATATATGCTGTTTTCATACTTTTAAGTTTTTAGTGTTTAGTTTTAAGTTTTTTAGTGATGAGTAACTTATCACTTACAACTGAAAACTAATAACTCGCAACGCTTAGTTACGAAGTGGTTTACCGGTTTTTAACATGTGCTGAATACGTTCTAAAGTTTTACGCTCAGTAGCTAAACTTAAGAAAGCTTCACGTTCAAGATCTAATAAATACTGTTCAGTAACCTTAGTTGGCTCTGATAAGTCTCCACCGGCCATAACATAAGCTAATTTGTTAGCTATCTTTTGGTCGTGTTCAGAAATATATTGAGAAGCATTCATAGCATCTGTTCCTACTAAGAACATACCTAAAGCTTGCTTACCTAAAACTAATACATCTTTACGTTTTACAGGTTGTGTATAACCGGCTTCAGCTAATAATACTGCGTGTTTTTTAGCTTCTGCTATTTGACGGTCTTTGTTTACCACAACAATATCTTTCCCTTTTTGTAACAGGTTTAAGTCGTAAGCCTCATAGGCTGATGTTGCCACTTTAGCCATACCAATAGTTAAGAAGTGTTCTTGTAAAACATTTAATTGAACATCTCCTTGGTGGAATAAATCCTGAGCTCTTAAAGCCATTTCTTTAGATCCACCACCACCAGGTATTACTCCAACTCCAAATTCTACCAATCCAATATATGTTTCAGCAGCAGCAACCACTTTATCAGCATGAAGTGATAATTCACATCCACCACCTAAAGTCATTCCGTGAGGAGCAGCAATTGTTGGAATAGATGAATAACGCATACGCATCATGGTATCTTGGAAGTATTTGATAGCCATGTTTAGTTCATCATACTCTTGCTCAACAGCCATCATGAAAATCATTCCAATATTAGCTCCTACAGAGAAATTAGCGGCTTGGTTACCAACTACTAATCCTTGGAAATCTTTTTCAGCTAAATCAATAGCTTTGTTTAATCCGGCTAAAACATCACCACCAATCGTGTTCATTTTCGATTGGAATTCGCAGTTTAAGATTCCATCACCTAAATCTTCAATAACAACTCCGGAGTTTTTAAATACCTCTTTTGTTTTACGAATATTATCTAAAATGATGAAAGCATCCTGCCCTGGTTTCTTAACTTGTTGTTTAGACGTTACATCATAATAGTAAGTAGCCCCTTCTTTTACTGTATAAAAAGAAGTTTCTCCATTACTTACCATTTCAGTTACCCAAGCAGCCGGTGCTAAACCTTCAGCTTTCATTAACTCGATACCTTTTTCAACACCTACAGCATCCCAAATTTCAAACGGACCATTTTCCCATCCGAAACCTGCTTTCATGGCATCGTCTATACGATATAATTCATCAGAAATTTCAGGAATTCTATTTTGAACATAAGCAAACATGGCTGCAAAGTTTTTACGATAGAATTCTCCGGCTTTATCTTTTCCGCCAACTAACACTTTAAATCGGTCAATTGGTTTGTCAATAGTTTTTGTTAATTCAAGAGTAGCGAACTTAGCACTTTTCTTAGGACGATATTCCATCGTGTCTAAGTCTAATGATAAAATTTCTTTACCTTCTTTTTTATAAAATCCTTGTCCGGTTTTACTTCCTAACCATTTATTTTCCATCATGGTAGAAATGAAGCTTGGCAATTTAAATAATTCATGAGCTTCATCATTAGGACAGTTTTGGTAAATACCATTAGCAACATGTACTAAGGTGTCTAATCCAACAACATCAACTGTACGGAATGTTGCTGATTTTGGACGACCAATTACCGGCCCTGTTAATTTATCTACTTCTTCAATGGTTAAACCTAATTCTTTTACTTGATGAAATAAAGACTGGATTCCGAAAATACCAATACGGTTACCAATAAATGCAGGAGTATCTTTAGCTAAAACAGAAGTTTTTCCTAAAAATTTAGATCCGTATTCCATTAAGAAGTCAACTACCTCTTGTTTGCAATCCGGCCCCGGAACAACTTCAAAAAGTTTTAAATAACGAGGAGGGTTAAAGAAGTGGGTAACCGCAAAATGCTTACGGAAGTCTTCACTTCTTCCTTCATTCATAAATTTAATTGGAATACCTGATGTGTTAGTTGAAACGATAGTACCCGGAGTACGGAACTTTTCAATTTTTTCAAAAACACTTTGTTTAATATCAAGACGCTCAACAACTACTTCCATAACCCAGTCAACGTCTTTAATTTTATGTAAATCGTCTTCTAGGTTACCTGTTGTAATTCGGTTTGCAAATTTTTGATTGTAAATAGGGGATGGTTTTGACTTTAAAGAAGCCGTCAAAGCATCATTTACTAAACGATTACGTACTACTTTGTCTTCTAGTGTTAACCCTTTTGCTTTTTCTATGTCGTTAAGTTCTCGGGGAATAATATCTAATAATAATACCTCAACGCCAATGTTAGCAAAATGACATGCAATACCCGATCCCATGATTCCAGAACCGATAATCGCTACTTTTTTAATTCTTCTTGTCATTTGTTTTGTTGTTTTTTATACAGCTTTGTTGTTGATATCGCCATAATCGTATATCAACTTATCTGTAATAAGTTTATTTATAGTTTCAGTTACTTTAAAGAAATTGTCTAGCTCTTTTTCTGTAATATACTCTCTTACTTTGTTGTTAAATTGATATACGTGTCCTTTAGAAACTTTACGCATCTCTTTACCAAAATCTGTCAGTTTTATAATTACACTTCTACCATCATTTGGGTTCTTTTCTCGGCATACTAACCCTTTATCTTCCATTGTTTTTAATAGTCGAGAAAGACTTGTAGGTTCCATTCCCATTAAGGGACCTAAAGAGGTTGAAGGTGTTCCTTCCACGAAATCAATATTTAGTAAAGCAAAAGCTGTAGCCATAGTACTATTATGCTTGGCTGCCTGCTCATTATACATTTTAGCAACGGCTTGCCATGTGGCTCTAAGCTGATGATCTATTGATTTATTTTTATCCATACTGCGTCAAATATATAAAAAAATATTATGCATGCATAATAAATGATAAAAAAATTATGCACGCATAGCTTTTCTTAATTTTTGCTTAACATTTGACTGATGGGATTATAACTATATAGGTATATAGATGTAACAAATGGTGAATGTAATATACTAATTAAACTATAAAAATATGTAAGTTTGTCATGGCTTAATTTAAAAATAGCAATAAATCAACTAAAAAATAAATGAGTAACTTGTTAGAAATTAATAATGTAGTTAAACGCTATGGAGATTATACTGCATTAAATAATGTTTCCTTGCAAATTCCTAAAGGAAGCGTATTTGGTTTACTTGGACCTAATGGCGCAGGAAAAACTTCACTTATTCGAATAATTAATCAAATAACGATTCCGGATAGCGGTTCAGTATTTTTAGATGGAGAAGCTTTGGCTCCTCATCACGTTGAATATATTGGTTATTTGCCTGAGGAAAGAGGATTGTATAAAAGTATGAAGGTAGGTGAACAAGCTTTGTATTTAGCACAATTAAAAGGACTTTCAAAAGCTGAAGCTAAAAAACGCCTTAAATATTGGTTTGATAAATTTGATATAGGTGCTTGGTGGGGTAAGAAAATTGAAGAACTATCTAAAGGAATGGCTCAGAAAGTACAATTTATAGTTACCGTACTACACCAACCAAAGTTGTTAATTTTTGACGAACCTTTTTCAGGATTTGATCCAATTAATGCGCAATTGATAGCAAAAGAAATTTTACAATTAAGAGAAGAAGGAGCTACCATTATTTTCTCTACCCATAGAATGGAGAGCGTTGAAGAAATGTGTGATTATATAGCCTTAATTAACAAGTCTAATAAAATATTAGATGGTAAATTGGTAGATATTAAAAGAGAGTTTAGAACGCATACGTTTCAGGTAGGTATTAATACCAATAATCCGTTAGAGGTTGAACATGAATTGAAAGAAAAATTTACTGTTACTCCTTCTGATTTTACTACGCTTAACGGAGGATTAAGATTAAATATAAAGTTAAAAGAAACACATTCTCCTAATGACTTATTATCATTTTTAACAGCCAAAGGAGAAGTGCACCATTTTGTAGAGTTAATTCCAAGCGCCAATGATATTTTTATTCAGGCAGTAAATAAAAACAGTTAGTCTTATGAAAAAATTACGATTAATTATTGAACGTGAATTTATTGCTAAGGTTAGGAATAAATCATTTATCATTATGACCTTTTTAAGCCCGATAATAATGATTGGAATGGGCTTTTTGGTTTTCTTTTTAATGAAAAAGAATGACGAAAAGGTAAAAAATATAGTATTTGTAGATGAATCGGGTATTTTTAATGAAGATGTATTTGAAGATACTAAAACAATTAAATATCAAGATTTTACCAAGCTTGGTCTTGAAGAATCCAAAAACAAAGTAAAAAACGGTGATTTTTACGGTGTTTTATATATTCCGAAACAAGACAGTTTGGAAGTTTTAGCAAGAACTATTGAGTTTTATTCAAAAGACTCACCAAGTATGACGGTAATGGGAACATTAGAAGCTAAGATTGATAAAAAAATACGTAACGAAAAACTTACCCGATTTGGAATTGATTTAAGTCATATTAAAGAATCAAGAATTTCTTCAGATATTAAAATGTATGATTTTTCAGGAGAAAAATCTTCTAAATTAAAAAATGGCCTTAAAATAGGAGTAGGCGCCATAGCCGGGTATTTGCTAATGATGTTTGTTATGATTTACGGTACATCGGTAATGCGAAGTGTTATTGAAGAAAAAACCAGTAGAATTATAGAAGTAATAGTTTCTTCAGTTAAACCTTTTCAATTAATGATGGGGAAAATTATAGGTAATGCCTCAGCAGGATTACTACAATTTTTAATTTGGGGAATTTTATTTTTAGTATTCAGTGCTATTGCTTCAGCAGTATTTGGTATTAGTGTAATGGATATGCAGTCAGCAAAAATTTCTCCGGAGCAAATGGAAGCAATGCAACAAGCTACTACTGGAAAAGGAGAAATGATTTTACAAGAGTTTTTTAAATTACCCTTATTAAAACTGTTTTTATTATTCATTTTTTACTTTTTAGGAGGCTATATGTTGTATAGTTCATTGTTTGCAGCTGTTGGTGCGGCGGTTGATAATGAAACAGATACACAGCAATTTATGATGCCTATTATGTTGCCGTTAATTTTAGCAGTATATGTAGGTTTTGCCACTGTTGTTAATGATCCACACGGCCCAATATCAGTTATTTTTTCGTATATTCCGTTTACCTCACCAATAGTAATGTTAATGAGAGTTCCTTTTGGAGTTGCCTGGTGGGAGGTAGTAATATCAATGGTACTGTTGGTGGCTACATTTTTATTAATAGTTTGGGTAGCAGCCAAAATTTATAGAGTAGGAATTTTATCTTACGGAAAGAAACCTACCTATAAAGATTTATGGAAATGGTTACGTTATAGTGGGTAATTAATTTTTTATGAAAGAAATTATAAAACAAATAACTGATTTTTTAAATTATAGAATACCTATAGGTGGTAAGGACGTTGAACTAACCGTAAAAACGATCTTATTTTTAATAGTTGGATTACTTCTTGTTAAAATATTATTGAAATACCTTAAGGTTCTTGCAAAGAGTAAATTAGAAAAAGAGGACAAGAATAAGTTTGATACCATTTTTTCGTTTACCAGCTGGTTAGCTTATTTAGTGGTTTTTTCAGTAGCTTTAAGCTCAGCAGGAGTTAATTTAAGTGCAATTTTAGTAGCGTCTTCTGCCTTATTAATTGGTATTGGTTTGGCATTACAAACCTTTTTTCAAGATATTATTTCCGGAGTTTTTATAATTCTTGATAAAAGTGTACATGTAGGTGATATTATAGAGATTGATGGTAAAGTAGGGAGAGTTGAAGAAATAAAATTACGAACAACCAGAGCCGTAACTATTGATAATAAAGTTTTAGTAATTCCTAATCATAAGTATTTATCGAATAGTTTATATAACTGGACGCAAAATGGAACGGTAACTCGTGAAAGCGTTAAAGTAGGGGTTGCTTATGGTAGTGATGTTGAGTTAGTGAAAAAACTATTGTTAAGAGCTGCTAAAGAACACCCTAAAGTATTAGAATATCCTACTCCTACGGTTATTTTTGAAAACTTTGGAGACAGTGCGTTGGAGTTTAAATTAGTTTTCACTATTAATGATAGTTTTCAAGCTATAATACCGCAAAGTGAAATACGTTTTAAAATTAATAGTCTATTTAAAGAGCATAATATTAGCATTCCATTTCCACAAAGGGATATACATATTATCAAAAACTAGTAATATAAAAAAGTATAAAAGAGGTCGTTTATTTAAACGACCTCTTTTATTGTAAATTATACTCATAAATGATAAAAAAGGTAAGTTTTCAGAAAGATTAAATTTCTGTACTTTTATAGAATAAAGGTTTACCTGTAAAATAGCTATTATATGGCATGAAGTATGATAGTTTGAAAAACTAAACACATAACAATTAATTTTCTTCTCGAAGAAAAGTAAGAATTTACATATGAATACAATATTAATTATAGAAGACGAAGCGGCAATTCGTAGAGTACTTAAAAAAATTATTTCTGAAGAAAATGAAGCTTATGAAGTTGAAGAAGCGGAAGATGGTTTATCAGGAATAGAAATGATAAAAGAAAAAGATTATGATTTAGTACTTTGTGATATAAAAATGCCTAAAATGGATGGGGTTGAGGTTCTTGAAAAAGCTAAGAAGATAAAACCGGAAATTCCTATTGTTATGATTTCCGGGCATGGTGATTTAGATACAGCTGTAAATACAATGCGACTGGGAGCTTTTGATTATATATCAAAACCACCGGATTTAAATCGTTTATTAAATACGGTTAGAAACGCATTAGATAGAAAAGAATTGGTAATCGAAAATAAACGATTAAAGAAAAAAGTGAGTAAAAACTATGAGATGATAGGTGATAGTGAGGCAATTGCTCATATTAAAGGAATTATAGAAAAGGTAGCAGCTACAGATGCACGAGTTTTAATTACCGGACCTAATGGTTCCGGGAAAGAGTTGGTAGCACATTGGTTACACGAAAAATCTGAAAGAGTAAAAGCACCAATGATTGAGGTTAACTGTGCTGCAATTCCTTCTGAGTTAATAGAAAGTGAGCTGTTTGGTCATGTAAAAGGAAGTTTTACAGGAGCTAATAAAGACAGGGCAGGAAAATTTGAAGCCGCCAATGGAGGAACTATTTTTTTAGATGAAATAGGAGATATGAGTTTGCCGGCTCAAGCTAAAGTGTTAAGAGCTTTACAAGAGAATAAAATTTCACGTGTAGGATCTGATAAAGATATTAAAGTGAATGTTCGTGTGGTTGCTGCAACTAACAAAGATTTAAAAACTGAAATTGAGGAAGGACGTTTTCGTGAAGATTTGTACCATCGTTTAGCTGTAATTTTAATTAAAGTACCTGCCTTAAATGAACGTAGAGATGATATTCCTTTATTGGTTAACTTTTTTGCTGATAAAATAGCTGAGGAACAAGGTACTTCTAAAAAAGATTTTTCTGATGAAGCAATAAAATTACTTCAAGAATATGATTGGACCGGTAATATAAGAGAGTTGAGAAACGTTGTTGAACGTTTAATGATTCTTGGTGAAAAAACCGTTTCGGAAAATGATGTAAAGTTATTTGCCAGTAAATAAAAAATAAGTCATTCTGAATGAAAATTTATAGCTTCATTCAGAATGACTTTATATAAAATTAAGCTAAATCATATCTGTCAGCATTCATTACTTTTACCCAAGTATTTACAAAGTCTTTTACAAACTTTTCTTTATTATCATCCTGAGCATATACTTCAGCATAAGAACGAAGTATAGAGTTTGAACCGAATATTAAATCCGTTCTGGTTGCTGTCCATTTAGTTTCACCACTTTTTCTATCAACAATATTATAAAGGTTTTCTCCGGTAGGTTTCCAAGAATATCTCATATCTGTTAAATTTACAAAGAAATCATTACTTAAAACGCCTTCTTTTTCTGTAAATACGCCATGTTTAGTACCTCCGTAATTGGTTCCTAATACACGCATTCCTCCAACTAAAACAGTCATTTCAGGAGCTGTTAACCCCATAAGTTGAGTTTTATCCAATAATAACTCTTCAGGTTTTACAGCGTAGTTTTTCTTTTGCCAATTTCTATATCCGTCATGTAAAGGTTCTAATACTTCAAAAGATTCTATATCTGTCATTTCAGCAGTAGCATCACCTCTTCCGGGAGTAAAAGGAACTTTAATATCAAAACCACCTTCCTGAGCAGCTTTTTCAATGGCGGCACTACCTCCTAAAATAATCAAGTCAGCAATACTTACTTTTTTGCTTAATCCTGATTGAATCTCAGTTAGTTTATCAAGTACTTTTTTTAATCTTGTAGGTTCATTGCCTTCCCAATCTTTTTGAGGAGCTAAACGAATACGAGCACCGTTAGCACCTCCTCTAAAATCTGAACCTCTATAGGTACGTGCACTATCCCAGGCTGTATTGATTAATTCTGTACGAGTAAGCCCGCTATTTAATAACTTTTCTTTTAACTCTTCAATTTCATCATTACTCAAAGTGTACTCAACAGTTGGAACCGGATCTTGCCAAATAAGAGTTTCTTTCGGTACATCAGCACCTAGATAGCGGGTGTTAGGTCCTAAGTCACGGTGAGTTAATTTAAACCAAGCTCTAGCAAAAGCATCTTCAAAAGATGCGGGATCGTTATAGAATTTTTCTGAGATTTTTCTGTATTCAGGATCCATTTTCATAGCCATGTCAGCATCGGTCATGATAGGATTTCTTTTTACGCTAGGGTTGTGAGCATCTACAGGTTTATCAGCCTCATCCATACTGACAGGTTCCCATTGCCACGCACCGGCAGGACTTTTCTTTAATTCCCATTCGTGATTCAATAATAGATGGAAATATGTGTGATTCCATCTGTCAGGAGTTGTTGTCCAAGCACCTTCTAAACCACTTGTTACAGTATCAGCCGCATTTCCGTTTCCTTTAGGGTTCATCCAGCCAAAACCTTGATCTTGAATTTCTGCTCCTTCAGGACTTTGACCTAGAGCTCCTGCATCACCATTACCATGTGCTTTTCCAACAGTATGTCCACCAGCAGTTAAAGCAACAGTTTCTTCATCGTTCATTGCCATACGCTTAAAAGTTTCTCTAACATCTTGTGCAGTTCTTAACGGGTCAGGTTTACCGTCAACACCTTCCGGGTTTACATAAATTAATCCCATCATTACAGCTGCTAAAGGGTTTTCTAATTCACGGTCACCAGAATAACGAGTGCCTTCACTACCAGTTGGAGCAAGCCATTCTTTTTCTGATCCCCAGTAAATATCTTTTTCAGGATGCCAAATATCTTCACGTCCTCCTGCAAAGCCAAAAGTTTTGAATCCCATTGACTCGTAAGCCATGTTACCAGCTAAAATTATAAGGTCGGCCCAAGAAAGTTTATTTCCGTATTTTTTCTTGATTGGCCATAACAAACGTCTGGCTTTATCAAGGTTACCGTTATCAGGCCAGCTGTTTAAAGGTGCAAAACGTTGATTTCCTGTGTTACTACCTCCTCTACCATCGGCAACTCTATAAGTACCGGCTGCGTGCCAAGCCATTCTAATCATAAGTCCACCATAATGTCCCCAGTCTGCAGGCCACCAGTCTTGGCTATCGGTCATTAATTTTTTCAAATCATTTTTAACAGCTTCAAGGTCTAGTTTTTTAAACTTTTCAGCATAGTTGAATTTTTCACCTAGTGGATTTGTTTTAGTGTCATGTTGGTGTAATATGTCTAAATTTAATGATTTAGGCCACCAATCCATAACATTGTTGTGCGTTTCGGTATTAGCACCATGCATAAAAGGACATTTTCCGTTTTTGCTTGTTGAATGTGGATTTACATCTTTCATTTTTCTTGTTTTATGAGGTTAGAATTGTTACAAAGGTATTACAAAGCTTTGGATAATTTTTATCTATAATTTTTATTTCAAAATAACTAAAACTTATTAAAAATCTATCTTATAAAGATATTGTTTTGTTAATTAAGTTGTTATAATTGTGTATTTGAAATATTGATGAAGTATAGTTTTAGGTATTGATTATTTCTATTAGGCTATAAAAAAATATTTTTAGTTTTACTCTTTAAAAACTATTAAACAGAATACATTTGCCACTGTTTTTTAAATAGTACATATTAATTATTAATTCTTAAAATAAAATAAAAAGATGGCTACATTAGTTGGTAAAAAATTTCCAAATTTAAACGTTGACGCAATGAACGAAATGGGTGATACGTTTAAATTAAATGTCTTAGAAGAGGCAGTTAACAATAACAAAAAAGTAGTGTTATTTTGGTATCCAAAAGATTTTACTTTTGTGTGTCCTACTGAATTACACGCTTTTCAAGCTGCTTTGCCAGAGTTTGAAAAAAGAAATACAATTGTAATCGGAGCTTCATGTGATACTCCGGAAGTACATTTTGCTTGGTTAAATCAATCTAAAGATAACGGAGGAATTGAAGGCGTTACGTATCCGTTATTAGCTGATAGTAACCGTAACTTATCTTCAGTATTAGGTATTTTAGATATTACTAATGAAACATATGATGAGGCTACAGGAACTGTTCAAGTTGAAGGAGATAATGTAACTTACAGAGCTACTTATTTAATTGATGAAGAAGGTACAGTTTTTCATGAAGGAGTTAACCACATGCCGGTTGGACGTAATGTAAACGAATACTTACGTTTAATAGATGCTTATACACACGTACAAGAAAAAGGTGAAGTATGTCCTGCTAACTGGGAGGAAGGAAAAGAAGCTATGCAACCAAATGCTAAAGCTACTGCAGAATATTTAGCTGCTAACTAAAATAACAAAAAGTTCGTGTTTGTTTAACCGAACACGAACTTTTCTCCTATTGATGCTAGGAAAGAGTATTTTCTTTTGAGTCTTCTCTAAATATATTAAAAAATTAAAATCATGTTACAAGAATTAAGTCAGGACAATTTAGCACAAGTTGTTTCCGATACTAAAACTGTTGTTGTTCAATTTTCAGCTACTTGGTGTGGAAATTGTAGAATAATGAAACCAAAATTTAAAAAGCTAGCTTCTGAAAATGAAGGTGTTTTATTTATCGTTGCTGATGCTGAGAAGTTTCCGGAAAGTAGAAAATTAGCTAATGTTGACAACCTACCTACGTTTGCAACCTTTGTAGATGGAAAATTCGTTAATCAGGTTCAAACGAATAAGTTTGAGGTTTTAAGAGAGTTGGTAGACGAAATATTATAAATAGCTTATGAAATTACCTATTATTAAACATTTAACTTCTTTTATAGAAGAAAATGATCAGGATTATGTGTTGGAAACAATTGAAACACTTGAAGCTTTAACAGAAGTACCTTCGTTAAAAGATGAAGAGCTTGATGTGATAGGAGAGTTGATTTCCAATATGTACGGAGCTGTTGAGGTAGCAAAAATGATTAAAGATGGTACACCTAAAAAAGAAGCTTTAAACAATTTTATGCAACGTGTTTTAGGTTCGATTGACCAATAGTTTTTGTACAAAAAAAATAAATCCCGAACATTTTAATGCTCGGGATTTTTAATAAGTGTTTAGAAACGTATTGTTCTGTTTTTAGTCTCTTGGGGTAGACTTTGTTGTTATAACATTGTTTTGATCAATGCTTATTTCGTAATCGGTACAAAAAGCCATGTTAACGGTTTTAACTACCTCGCTATTATCTTTTAAAACAATAGTATATGTAATTTCTCCCGGTGCATAACTTGTGTAGCTAGAAGAATTTCCCGGGTCAATATTGTTAATATTTTCGGTGTTTCCTCCGGTAGTTTTAATTTGAACACTTACTTTGTCAGCTCCATTATTATTTACTCTAGCTCGGGGATTTTCATTATCACAACCTGAACAGCTATTTAATGACATAGCTAAAAATAAAGCTGAAGATAATACTGCTAATTTTTTAAAGAATTTCATAATATTTCTGATTTAATGTTAATACTAACTTATGCTAAAATAAGTTTTCTACTCTTTTAACCAAATTTTATGCCAGAGTTAAGCTTGCATATTTTAATTGCTAACCCTGTATGTTATTCTTCGATTGGTAATGATAGTAGTGGTTGCTAATCCAATAGTAAAACGGTTATTATTGTTAATTGCAGAAACTCCATTAAAACTATATATGTTACTTCCTAGGTTTACAGCTCCAGAAATAGGAGTTTCATCATGAAAGTTTCCATCGTTATTGGTGTCAACTAATAATCTTAAATTGGCAGTAGTTACCCCTGAAATTCCGGTTATATCAAATCTCATATCAATACTCCCCACATCAATTGCAGTTCCGGAAATGTTTACTTCACTAACTCTCCAAATTCGGTTTATTCTACTTTTAATAATATTAGGAGCATTTAAACCGGTACTTAACTGAAAAGGAGCATTGTCATGACCCCACATAAAAAATTCATTATCATTTAAGTTGCTAGGGTTGAGTATTCGCACTAAACCCGTTCCTTGTGAATCTGTGTGTAAATTAGTGATATTAACCCTACCAATACCAGCTACATCATGGTCGTAGTCACCGGCAGCCGGATCGTCTTCATTATACACATCATTAATAATAGCTATACCACCAAATTTAGCAGATAGGTAATTGTCTATAATTATTTTTTGAGCATCATTAATCCTATTGTTATAAAAAATAATTTCATAAAAATTTCCACTAGCCTCGTCAGACCCATTACTATTTCTACCAATCCTATCTATGGGGATTCCTGCTGTAGTGGAGCCAATATTTAAATTTTGAGTGACAGCATTTACACGTACTTCAACTATTGATGAACCAGTTGGTTTATGGTATGATAGTATGGAGTTTATGCCAAAAGGAGAAGCTATAGTAGTAGTATAATCAGCAATTCCATATCTTGTTAATCCAACTCTATTGGTATTACTCCATTGCTCAACTCTTAAAGAAGTAGTAGTATTATCAAATAAAGAATGTGAGTTTCCTGTATTTACAGGATTAATAACAAAAAAGGTACTGGCATTAGTAAAAATACCAGTTGCTGTTCCAAACATAAACTGGGCTGCTGCTAAACTTGAGTTAAAATTTACAGCATTAAAAGTGCCTGTGGTTGTATATGTAGGTCTGTTAGTATTTGTTTGTGTAAAATTATTTCCATTACCACTAAAGTCTGACCAAGTAGAAACAAGGCTTCCGTTAATAGGGTTATTGGTTGTATTTCCGTCAGCATTTAAATCATTAGCACGTAACCAAATCAATAAGGAAGAAGAGCCATCTCTTGTACCTACACCACCGGGGCCTGTTTGGGAAAACAGAGGTAATAGAAAAGAGAAAAAAAGTAATAATAAGGTTAAAAACGTAGTTTTCATCAGTAAGTAAATTCAAACGTTAGAATAAATATACTACCATTTCAGTTATGAATAAAAATTTTACAGTATTTTTATATTAAAAATTGATTGTTAAATTAAATTTGAAAATCATTTTAGTTAGAGTTAAAAATTTAATTATGAAATTTAAACAACTTATTTTTTTGCTGTTTACGTCGTCATTTGCTTTGGGGCAAATTGATGCAAATTCGTTAATGGGGCTTCCGACTGCAACTAATATTGAAATGTTGTCTTTAACCGGAGTAAATATTGGATCTGTTGTTTTTAATACTACTGATCAAAAAATATACAGATATACCAGTTCAGGCTGGCAAGTTGATAATGATGATCAGAATGCCTCTGAAGTTTTGATAGTAACGCCTGTAGATGTAAATAATGTGGCGGGAGATCCCGGAGCAGTTGCTGAAACTACTGTTGAGGCAGTGGTTCAGGCTATTGCACCTATAACGTCTAAAGCAGCAAGAGTTTTTTACCCGCCGTCTATAACTATAGATGCTAGTACAAATGGTACTTTTACCAAGAATTTATATACTGAATATACCACGCAGTTTGCTTCTCCAGTGGTAAGTAGTACTGGAGCACCAAATACTATTCCTACATATGGGGCAAGTGATTTATATTATTATGTAACCTATGCTGATCCTACAGTTTTCAATACAGGTACTATGTCTATAAGTGCAAGTGGAGTACTTACATATACTATTATAGGGCAGCCTGTTGATTTAAATACACTTATAAATGTAGTGTTTGTTGTAAAATAATTAAAGTTAATGATGTGTAAGTTTTGTTATTATTTCTGAATGTGTAGGAAATAAAGCAATTAATACCTTTCTTTCGGGTAATACAAAATCATTAAAATCAAATCCGGGAGAAACAGTACATCCAACAAAAGAGTATGAATTAGGAGATAAGACTTCAGCTGCAAACCAATATCCTGCAGGTACAATAAATTGTGGAATTTCATTGTCTTCTATTTTATTACCTATGTTTACCAATGAGTAGATTCCATCAGGAGATATCATATGAAGTTGCAATGTTGCACCTTTATAAAAATGCCAAATCTCATCTTGATTTATTTTATGAAAAGCAGAGAATTTTTCTGAGGTTAATAAAAAGTAAATACAAGTACTGTAATTTCTATCACCTATAAAATTATCTGATAAATTAGTATTGTGTATAATTCCATTACTTCTATACGTTTCTATATAAAAGCCACCTTCAGGATGTTCTGTTAAATCAAATTTAGTTATCAGTTGTTGAGCTGTCATCATTTTGGAGGTTTTGTTCGTTTGCTTTTTTAATAATGGCTTTTAATCGTTCTTTTGTACGCTGTTTTTCTAAGCGAAGTTTGTTTTCCTTTTGTTTCATTAAGCGAGTATGCTTCGCTTTATTTACCGTATTTTTTGCTTTCCCTTTTTTAGGCATTTTAATTAATTTTTAAATTTAGACGCAGCAATACTAAACCAAGCAATTCCTAAAACCAAAAAAACGATTGCTCTCCAATCTTCAAAACCATTTAAGAGTGCTCTAATAAAACCAAGAAGAGACATAATTATTGGAATAATAAACGATTTACTTTTTTGATGATTACTAATAAACAGTAATCCAAGGAAAGTTAGTGCTCCGTTTAATATTAACACGAAAAACCCAAAGTCAAAACCTAGGTTGTTTTTACTATAAGTGCTAATTAGATACGTTATGATTGGAGCAATTAAACAAATAATAGGTACTAGTTTATCTTTTACATGTAGCTTGGTGAAAAGACCAAATGCATATAAACCTAACAAAGGCCCGTAAGTATAGCCTGCGAACTGAAATATTTTTGCAATTACGCTAACATCAGCAATAAAATATTTAAAAACCAAAATAGTGGCAATTAAAACAAAAGAAAACAAGATGTGTATTTTCTTTCTTGTTTTTTCTTGCGTCTGTTCATTTTGCTTTTTATCAATCTCTAAAATATCAATACTAAAAGAAGTAGTAAGTGATGTTAAAGCACTATCTGCACTTGAATAGGCGGCTGCTATTAATCCTAATAAGAAAAATAAAGAAGTAATAATGCCTAAATTACCATTCATAGCTATCATAGGAAACAAATTATCTTTATGAGCATCTATTCCGTTGGCAACAGCATAGTCAGTAAGTAAAATTCCCATGGCTAAAAAGAAAAAGTTAACTATAACCAGCACAATAGTAAACCAAAACATGTTTTTTTGAGCATCTTTTAAATTACGACAGGTAAGGTTTTTTTGCATCATATCTTGGTCTAAACCAGTCATAACAATCGCTATAAAAGCCCCTGAAAAAAATTGTTTCCAAAAGTAGTTTCCGGATTTTATATCATCAAAAAAGAAAGTTTTAGAGAGTTTATTTTCTGAAATATAGGTGAATAGGTTTTTGATTTGTAAATCATCTTTAATCATTACAATACAAACTCCTACAGAGATTAACATGAATAACGTTTGTAAAGTATCAGTCCAAACAATGGTTTTAATACCACCCTTAAAAGTGTAAAGCCATATTAATAAAATAGTAATGGTAACAGTAATCCAAAAAGGAACACCGTAAGCGTCAAACAAAATTAATTGTAGTACGTTTGCTACTAAGAATAAACGAAAAGACGCACCTACAGTTCTTGACAACAAGAAAAATGAAGCACCTGTTTTATATGAATAATGACCAAAACGCTCTTCTAAATAGGTATATATGGAGGTAAGATTTAATCTGTAATATAAAGGCAGTAAAACTAATCCGATAACAGCATATCCTAGTACATACCCTAATACCATTTGCATATAACTCATTTGTTGCCCTTCAACCCAACCTGGAACAGAAATAAAGGTAACTCCTGAAAGTGAAGCACCAATCATTCCAAAAGCTACTAAATACCAAGGAGATGAGTTGTTCGCTTTAAAAAAAGTTGAATTATTTGCTGATTTTCCGGTAAGAAAAGAAATTAAGATGAGTACACTAAAATACCCTAGAATAAGTAAAATAATATGTAGAGGTTGCATAAAATTGAATTACGAATTATGAATTACGAATGTACTAAATTTAGATTTTTGAGTTAGCAATTCATAATTCGTAATTTCTAAAGAGTTTTATAACTCAATAACAATATCACTGGTTTTTTTTCTTACCTTTTTTAGATCTTTCATAAAATCATCTTCTGCTCTAAAACCAACAGGGAGTACTAGCACAGAAGTCAAATTATAAGAATCTAGCCCTAAAATTTCGTCATATTTTTCAGGAATAAAACCTTCCATAGGACAAGAATCAATTTTCTCATTTGCTGCCACAGTCATTAAATTACCTAAAGCTATGTAAGCCTGGTTTTTCATCCATTGGTGTAATTCTTCTTCAGATTTGCTGGTAATACTACCGGCCAACATTTCTTTAAACGGATTTAAAATTTCATCAGGTGTATTTCTAACTTCTTTTACTAAATTAAAGTAGGCTTCAACATCTTTAACAGTTATCTTTTTAGGAATAGAAATAACTAAAACATGCGAAGCTTGTGCTACCTGCTGTTGGTTCCAAGAATGAGGAACTAATTGTTGTTGTAGTTCTTTGTTCTTAATAATTACCAATTTAATAGGTTGTAACCCGAAAGAAGTAGCTGTTAAGTTAAAAGCTTCTTTTAAAATGTGTATTTGTTCTTCTGAAAGAAATTTATTGTTATCAAATTTTTTAACGGCATAACGCCATTTCAAATTTTCAATACTATTACTCATGTGAATTCATTTTTATGCTAACAAAAATAGGGTAGAAAAGGTTAGAATTTAGATAAAATTATTGTAAAAAACTATTGTGTTATTACTATTTATTTATAATAACTCTACATGAGTTATGTAAGTAAGATGTGTGTTAACCGAGAACGAAAACATATTATAAATTTTTGTAATTTAGAAAACGTAAAAGAATTGCTAAATACATGTCTATGAAAGAAGAATTTCTACACTTTTTATGGCAACAGAAGTTGCTTTCATCTCAAATTTTAAAAACTTCGGAAGGAGATGAGTTAGTGATCATTAAAACCGGATTACCAAATAGAAATTCCGGACCGGATTTTTTAAATGTACACATACAAATTAATCATCAAACTTGGGTGGGTAATGTTGAAATACATTTAAAATCTTCTGATTGGTATTTACATAATCATGAAGCTGATGAAAATTATGATGCTGTTATTTTACATGTAGTTTGGGAGCATGATACAGCTGTTTTTATGAAAAATAATAAAGCATTACCTACATTAGAACTTCAACATTGTATTGACCAAGAGTTACTTGATAAATACCAAAAATTAATGAATAAAGAGAATCATTGGATTTCTTGTGAAAAGCAGTTAAACAAGGTAGACTCTTTTTTAATTAAAAATTGGCAAGAACGACTTTATTTTGAAAGGTTAGAGCATAAATCTTTGTTAATTCAAGATTTATTGGTAGCCACGCAAAATGACTATGAAGCCGTTTTATTTATGTTGTTAGCTAAAAATTTTGGTTTAAAAGTAAATAGTGAGGTGTTTTTTAAACTAGCTAATTCTTTTTCGTTTTCAGTGATAAGAAAACTACGGTTTGATGAATTTCAATTGTCAGCATTACTGTTTGGGCAAGCAGGTTTTTTAGAAGAAGGTGAAGGAGATAAATATTATTTACAATTAAAAAAGGAATACGAATACCTTCAGCATAAATTTAGGCTAAAGGCAATTCATAAAAAACAATTTCAGTTTTTTAGAATGCGTCCGGCTAATTTTCCAACAATTAGAATAGCGCAAATGGTAGCTTTATTACATAAGCATGCAAGCTTATTTGCTAAAGTAATAGAAACAACAACACTACAAGGTTTTTATGAGCTACTTTCTGTTGAAGTTAACGATTATTGGAAGTGTCATTACACATTTGAAACTGAAAGTAAAAAATCATCCAAAAAAATAACTACATCATTTATAGATTTATTAGTAATCAATACTATAATTCCTATGAAGTTTGTTTATTTTAAAAACAAAGGCAGAATAGATGAAGAACATATTGTTGGTTTAATAGAGCAAATTAAACCCGAGAAAAATACTATTATTTCTAAATTTTCAGCAATATCTGTAAAAAGTAAAAATGCATTGGATACACAAGCTTTATTGGAATTGAAAAATAATTATTGCGAGAAAAATAAGTGTATGAAGTGTGCTATAGGTAATTACTTGTTACGAAAATAAGAACTTTAGTTTACAATTGATTGAATAGTAAAACGTTCATTTTATAAAAGTTAATTAAAAGGCTATATTTGCTCAAAATTTAATTTAAAATGAAAAAAATATTTATTGCTATCACTATGGTATCTGTTTTATTTACAAGTTGTAAAGAAAACGGAGGAAACAAAAACACAACAGAACAAACTTCAGAATCTAATGAAAAAGAAGCCAAACAAACAAATGAAGCTATTTGTTTACTGGAAAAATTATCTGTTCGTGAAACACCGCAAGCTAATGGTAAATGGATAACCTCTATGAGTTTGGGTGAAAAAGTAATACTAACCGGTGAGGAAACTACTGATGATGCTTCAAAAAAGTTGTATTATAAAGTAAAACTAATTGATGGTAAAGAGGGGTGGACACGAGCTAGCTTTTTAGGAGTTAATGGAGAGGTTGGTGTATTATTGGAAGATGCCAGTATGTATAAAAGACCTGATTTATTGACAAAAACAGATAAAAAATACAGTACTATGGATATTATAGCTGTTTTATCAACTCAAGGAGACTGGGTGCAAATTAAAGGAAAAAGAGCAGAAGGAGAATATATAGAAGAGGGGTGGATTAAAACATCAAACATATCTAATAATGAGGTTGATATTGCTACAGCAAAATATGCAGCTTTAGCAGTAGAAAAAGAAACAATGACAGAACGAATTAAAGCTTTACAGGAAATTATTGAAAACCCGGATTTATCATCTTCAGATTTTATTAATGTATTAAAAGAGAGAGTTAAAGATTATGAATCAAAAAATATGCCTATTGATGTACAGGATGCGAAAGCAGAGGAGGAGTCAAAAAAATAATTAGAATAAAAAGAATTTCTATAAAGAAAAAAGTGGCCTTAGCATTAAAACTAAGACCACTTTTTTTATGAACAAATCTATTTTTTTAGTATAAACTTTTAAATTTCTGAGGATTAGCCTCGTGCATAATTTCATATACTTTTTCAAATACATCTTCGGCTGATGGTTTAGAAAAATAATCTCCATCAGTACCGTAAGCAGGTCTGTGCTCTTTTGAAGTTAACGTTGCCGGTTTGCTGTCAAGATGTTGATAAGCATTTTGTTTTTCTACTATTTCTTGCATTAGGTATGCAGAAGCTCCTCCCGGAACATCTTCATCAACAATTAATAATCTATTAGTTTTAGCTATTGACTTCACAGTATCGTGATTTACATCAAAAGGAAGTAAACTTTGTACGTCAATTATTTCAGCATTAATTCCTACCTGAGCTAAATCTTTTACTGCTTCTTCTACAATTCTTAACGTTGATCCGTAAGAAACAATTGTAATATCAGTACCTTCTTTAATTGTTTCAATTACACCAATTGGTGTTTTAAATTCACCTAAGTTGGTAGGTAATGTTTCTTTTAAACGATATCCGTTTAAGCATTCTACTACTAAAGCAGGATCATCTCCTTCTAATAAAGTATTGTAAAAACCAGCAGCTTTTGTCATGTTTCTAGGAACCAAAACATGCATTCCTCTTACATTATTTATGATACCTCCCATAGGAGAACCTGCATGCCAAATTCCTTCTAAACGGTGCCCTCTGGTACGAACAATTAACGGTGCTTTTTGTTTCCCGAATGATCGGTAACGTAAGGTTGCCAAATCATCACTCATTATTTGAAGTGCGTACAATAAATAATCTAAATATTGAATTTCTGCAATCGGACGTAATCCACGCATAGCCAATCCAATTCCTTGACCTAAAATAGTTGCCTCTCTAATTCCGGTGTCGGAAACACGTTGGTCTCCAAATTTTTCTTGTAGCCCTTCTAATCCTTGGTTTACGTCTCCTATATAACCAGCATCTTCACCAAAAATTAAAACTTCAGGGTGCTTTTTTAAGATAGCATCAAAATTATCTCGCATAATAATACGAGCATCTACCAATTTACCATCTTCTCCATATTTAGGAGCTGTTGCATTAACCTTTACAGGTGAACTATTAGTTTCACTTAAAAGATGAGATGAATATTTATAATAGGCTTCTTCAACGTAGTTTTTAATAAAACTTTGTAGTTCATGTTTTTCATCTAAAGTTTCATCTTTTACATATCGTAAAGCTTTTCGAGCAGCTGTTAAAACATCTTTACGAATAGGCTCATTAATAGCTTCTAAATCGTTTTTTAGTTTTGAAATAAACGTACCATTACTACTTTTTTGTGAAAGTTTATCAAGAATGGCTAACGCTACTTTTGCTTCATTTTTTATTTCTCCGGTAAAAGCAGCCCAAGCGTCTCTTTTAGCTTTTGAAACGTCTTTTTTAGCGTTTTTGTCAATTTCAATTAGTTCTTCTTCAGAATCAACAATTCTTAAAGTATCTCCGTTTTCGTCTTGTAATTCAAAATCTAAAATCCATTTACGCATTTGGTTAATACAGTCATATTCCTGTTCCCATTGTAAACGTTCTTTAGATTTGTATCTTTCGTGTGAACCTGAAGTTGAATGCCCTTGAGGTTGTGTTAATTCTTTTACATGAATTAATACCGGCACATGTTCTTCTCTGGCAATTTTAGCCGCTTTGTTGTAGGTGTCAATAAGTTGAACATAATCCCAACCATTTACAACTAAAATTTCATAACCTTTATTATTTGTATCACGTTGAAATCCTTTAAGAATTTCAGAAATATTTTCTTTGGTAGTTTGATGTTTAGCATGTACCGAAATACCATATTCATCATCCCATACACTCATTACCATTGGGACTTGTAAAACACCTGCAGCATTAATGGTTTCAAAAAATAAGCCTTCACTGGTACTGGCATTACCTATGGTTCCCCAAGCAACCTCATTTCCTTTATTTGAAAAGTTGGTATGATTACTTAACTCAGTAACATTTCTATATACTTTTGAAGCCTGAGCTAGCCCTAGTAAACGAGGCATTTGACCGGCAGTAGGAGAAATATCAGAAGAAGAATTTTTCTGTTGAGTTAAGTTTTTCCAATTACCGTTTTCATCTAATGAATGCGTAGCAAAATGCCCACCCATTTGACGGCCGGCAGACATAGGATCTGCTTCAATATCAGTGTGTGCGTATAGTCCTGCAAAAAACTGTTGAGCAGTTAACTCTCCTATAGCCATCATAAAAGTTTGGTCGCGATAATAGCCAGAACGAAAATCTCCATTTTTGAAAGCTTTTGCCATAGCCAATTGAGGTACTTCTTTACCATCGCCAAAAATTCCAAACTTAGCTTTACCTGTTAAAACTTCTCTACGACCTAGTAAACTACACTCTCTACTTATACGAGCTAATTTATAATCGTTTAAGACTTCATTTTTAAAATCGGTAAAAGAAAGTTTTTGATTATTAACTACTTCAATGTTTTGCGTCATATTCATCAAATTTACGTATGGTTACAAAGATAGTTTTTTTAATTGAATTTTAAAAATCTATCTTTTTATTAAGGATTTCTCAATAAAAAGTCAAAATTTGAAGTTTTATTGAGTATTCTGTAATGAATAGAAGTGGAACTAATATAAGAAATAGGTTTTAGGAATAGTATTTTTAAAGGAGGGTATGAATAATAAGGTTCTTTGTTTACTTTTTTTTCATAGTATCTAATTCTTTTAATGATGTAAGAATATCATCAATTATATGTTGTGGAATATTACTATCTAAATAGTTGTCTTCTTTAGAGAGAGTTGATTTGGTTGAGCTATTATTGATTAATTTTTTCAATATCATCTTATCCACTTCAATTTTTACAATCATGAAAGTAATACATTTTTTTAAAAGAGTTTGGTTTTTAATTTGCTGTAAATTAGTATTTTATATATTTTTTTAATATACCTGTTTTTATAAATATCTACTCGTTTTTTATAAATCGAAGGTTATATCATTTTTTCACTGTAGTTTTTTTACATTGTTTTGTAGTGTATTTAAGTCGAGGGAGAATTACTAGAAAAAGGACATACACCCCTTATACATGCAAAAAAGAAGTTGTTAAATAGTTATTTAATTTCATGTTCTCATTAAAATGGTTATTTAAAGAAGTAAAGGGGTGTTTTTTAATAAGAAGTAGGTTGTATAAATTATAAGGTATTGATAAGAAGTTGATGCTTAGAAGAGGTGTAATTAAACTACAATATTCCCCTTCTAATAAAATTATAAATTCTATCTAAGTTGGTTGTAATAACAAATCGTATTTTGGTTGGATAAGCTTCTTTATTAACTTCCCATCCCTGGTTGGTGTAGATAGGGAGATAAAATTCAAAAATTTCAGGAATGAAATTTAAGCGAATTCCATTTTCGTAGAAAAAATTAGGGTATTGATCTCTGTTTTTAAGCATTGCCACATCATTATATACTTCAAGCCATTTCCAAATACTAACACTGGTGTTGGCAGCAAGAATAAATTGATTAGAAGTTTGCGGAGTTTTATATTTTGATTTAAACCCGGCATCTGAAATGATAAATTGCTGACTAAAAAGCCCGGAACTTTCTGAACGCCCAAATAGGTTTTGTTCAAATAAATAGTCAGAACTTCTATTGAGGCCAAAACTAAAATAATCACCAATAGAGTTATTGGTAACAAACATTCCTCCAAAAAAACGTAAATCGAAACTTTTCTGAGAATCGAAGAACTTTTGATAGCGAATATCTGTTGAAAGTTTGGTGAAGTTGTTTCCTAACTCGAAATTAACAGCGTACTGAAGCCTTTCTATAATATTAGGTTGATTAAAAATATATCTGAAATTTAAAACTTTATATCGGTCTTGTTCTGTTACAGGTTTACCGGGAGCCACTTCTTTATTAATATAAAAAAGACGAGTTGTAAAAGATTTTGAACCTACATCACGTAATGTTTTTCTTCTAAAAGCAACACTCACATAAGGCACAAATGTGTTGTAGCCTAATTCAGGTGCGTAATGAAAATTACTTCCGTTTACTCCGTATTTAATTTTATAAATAGAAGAAGAGTTATTAAAGAAATGATTGTATGCAACACTAAAAGCACCAGTAAAGTTTTTACTTTTTGTACTGTAGTTTGGCGTTAAAGAAAACTCCAAATTATGAGGTATAATAGGTTGGTTATTAATTTTCACCCCCAAAATAACACCATCATATAAGTTGTATTTAACATCAGGGTAGTAAAAAAGCTGATTGTAATAAGGGTCTTCAGTATCTTTAAAAAAACGAAACTGTAAAGGTTTATTTAAAAGGCGGTTACTAATAGTTCTATAGTTGTCTAGTGAGTTATATTCAGGATAAATATTCTCATAGTTTAATGCAAGTTTAGTATAACGTCCTTTTTTTAGGGTAATAGTTTTTGTAGAGTCTATTTCTGAAACCCATTCTTTAAATATAACTTTCTTCTTGTGAATACCGTATAAAGCAACCGGAGCAGGAAAACTGCGTTTATTTTTTATAACTACGTTTAAAGAATCTCTATTTTTAGTTTCTCTGATAGAAGTTATTTTATAATCTATTTTTTTTGAAGTGGTTAAATAATCTTTAGCAAACCAATTGATGTTTTTAGTAGTGTTTTCTTGTAATTCAGTTAAAAATAATGATGGAGAGCTTACTTTGAAATGATTTTTATATAAAAACTGCTTTATCGTTTTTTGAAAAATACTATCACTTAAATAATCTTGTAAGTATTTAAAACCAAGTCCGGATTTATACTTACTCACAATTTTTCTGTTAAAATTAGATAAAGAATCAGCAGGAGTATTTAGAGCTTGGTCATAAAATTTTCTGGCACTAAACTGATACATAAAAGGAAACTTATCACTTTGGTTTAACTTACTAATATTGTAGTTTCTTATGGGCCAGTATTTAGAATATTTTCCAAGAACGGTCACTTCAGGGTAATATTCTTTTAAATATTCCATCATTAGAAAAGTTTCTAATCCATCAATAAACCAATATTGAGTTCTTTTATTATGAAGTAAAATATCATTAATATATTTTGAGCCAAGAGCATAAAAAAAGTTTACTTCCCATCTGAAGTTTTCAGGAAAGGGCTTTAACCATCTGGGTAAACCGTAAATTTCGTGTAGGGTATTTTTATTAATTGTATTTGCATCAACAAAAATTTCGGTATGCGGATGTTTGCCAATATACTTTTCTATAAATTGAATTTGTTTGTTAATGATAGCTGTTGTAGTTTCTAAAGGAATGTTTTTATCATAAGCATCGGTTTTAATTTCTTGAGTTTTTGTTTTAAATGATTTAAAACGCTTATAACGATCAATACTTAAAATAATGTCTTTTTTATTATTTCCTATCAGATGATAATCAGTGTTGCTTTCATTCTTAATTTCATATTGATATAAATTACTTTCAAGTATATAGGTATTAGGAATTTTAATTTTAATATCATAATTAGCAACATTTTGATATAAATCATCCATATCTAAATTGCTCATTAATTGCCAGTTTTTATCAAATACAGCAGGTGTTATTTGCCAAAAGCGAAGATGATATCCGGTTTTGGTTTTTCCGTATCCGGTAAATCTTGAGTTGGGTATTTTTACAGTGTACATTAATGAGATTGTAACGCTGTCTTTGGGCTTTAAAGTATTGTTTAAAGAAATTTCTAAAATATCCGGATGATTATCTTGTTCTTTAAATGGAACTTGTTCATAGTTAACAGATAAATTTCTAATCTTAGAATAGCCTCTCTCTTTTTCTTCTGTAAAATAAAAGTCTTTTTTATAATCTTCAATTAAGCGTTTACCTAGAGGAGTATTGTTGTTTTTAAAACTATTTGCCCAGTTATGTAAATAAATTTTTTGTAGAAACGTATCAGAGATATTATAAAAAACAATTTTTTGTTGGATGTCAAGCGTATTAGTACTGTCTTTTAAAATTATGTTTGAAGTAATTGAGTTTGTTTGAGCCAAAGATGTATGGACATATATAAAAGAAATAATAAGGGCAAAAAACAGAAATTTATTCAACATATTTATAAAAATAAAAACTCGTTACTTAAAGAAGCAACGAGTTTTAAATATAGAATATTTTTCTAGAAGTTCGGTTTTAATTTATATTTAGCGTAGAATTTGTTAAAATGTTCAACAGCTTCATCAGCAGTATCTACAATTCTGAATAAATTTAAATCTTCAGAGCTGATGTTTCCTTCTTCTAAAAGTGTGTTTTTTATCCAATCAATCAGGCCTCCCCAGAATTTCTTTCCGACTAATACAATAGGAAAACGTCCTATTTTTTTAGTTTGAATAAGTGTAATGGCTTCAAAAAGTTCATCAAGAGTTCCAAAACCACCGGGCATAACTACAAAACCTTGTGAGTATTTTACAAACATTACTTTACGTACAAAAAAGTAATCAAAGTCTAAACTTTTTCCGTGGTCAATCCAAGGATTGTCATGTTGCTCAAAAGGAAGTTCAATGTTTAACCCAACAGAAGTTCCTTTACCTCTATGGGCTCCTTTGTTACCGGCCTCCATAATTCCGGGACCGCCACCGGTAATAATTCCAAATCCATTTTGAGTTAATTTATAAGCAACTTCTTCTGCTAGTTTATATGATGGGTGTTCCGGTTTTGTACGTGCAGAACCAAAAATTGATACACAAGGACCAATTTTACTTAATCGCTCATAACCATCAACAAATTCTGCCATTATTTTAAAAATGGCCCAAGAATCATTGGTTTTTATCTCATTCCACGTTTTTTGTTGAAGCTTTTCTCTAATTTTTCTATCGTCATTTGGACTCATACTCATATGTATTTTAATTTTTTAACTCTCATAAAGCAAGCCTGCTAATTTAGTGTTTTTTATTGTTGTAAACTCTGCAAAAGAAAAAGAATTTTATAATTTTTTGTGTAATATTTTGTTAAAATAAGGAGATTTTTCTTTGACATAAATTGGAAAAAGACGTTAGATAAAACAGGAGATTAATGTGTGTTTTTTCAGTGTTTTGTACGCTAATTTAGATTGAAATAACCATTTGCTTTGCATGGTAAAAACTAATCTAAATTATTATAAAATGCAAAACAAGGTAAGTTATTCATCAGTGATGAATATTGTAGATCACGAAACTTTTGGGTCTAATGAAAAAAAAACAGTTATAAATTCAGGAGTATTTCTTCTTGACAAATCTAAAAAAACAAATAGCTTGTTTTTTGTAGGGAAGTGTGGAGGAGAAGTAAGAATAGAATTAAAAATAGAATTTACACAGAATTCTAACGGAACCTTATCAATTAAAGAGTCTGCAAAATTATTTGAAGGAGCTTCTACCAATAGTAAAGACCTAGACGGAACGGCTTCTAAAAGTGTAACTATTGGTAAGAATGAAAACAAATCGGTAAGCTTTAGAGTAAGAAATACTGATGAAGGAGGAGATTATGCAGATATTATTTTACAAGTATCTAATGTAGTAATTGATGAGGCTGATTGTACCAATAGTATTAAAGCAAAGGCGCAAGAATTAGGTACGGCTTTTACAGGAAGCTCAACGTCTGATATTAATAATCCGACCTCCGTAAAAGGAGGGAAGAGAGTGACCTTTCAAAAATGTGATATTTACTGCTCTCCACAAACGGGGCCTCATGAAATTCATGGAGCTATCAGACAAAAATATAATACTGTTGGCGGACCTAATAATGATTTATCATTACCGGTATCTGATGAAACAACAACTCCGGATGGAAAAGGAAGATATAACCATTTTATAGGAAACGGAAGTATTTACTGGCATCCAACTACCGGACCTAAGCTTGTTAGAGGAGGAATAAGACATACTTGGGCTAAGGCAGGTTGGGAAAAAGGTGTTTATGGATATCCTACTTCTGATGAAATTAAAATTGATCCTAATAAAGCAGAGTGGTTTGGTGATTTTCAAAGCGGAGTCATTTATTGGGAAAAAGATAAATCAGTAGAAACGCATACAGCTTCTTTAAGTGGCTCTAAAGTAAGAGCTATGTTTGAAAAGATTTTTAAAGATAAAGCAAAGAGTCAAAAAGATCTGAATATTGAATCTGTTCATATTTCTGAAGTTAGTGATACCGGCTATGATTTTGTTCGTAGTAAAAACAGAAAAGTAAGTTTTAAAATTAGTGGAAATTATGAAAGCGGTGTGTTCTTTATACCTAATCCATCATATACAATTACTCTTAAAATAGCTTTTGAAAGTGATAAAAATCCAGACGGAAAAGTAGGGTGTAAATTAAAGGCAAGATTAGATCATTGGCATATTCATACTTCAGGAGTAGGACATGAAAAATTATTCAATGGATTAAAGAAAGCTGTATTAGAAGGATTTGATAAACCTTTTGAGTTGGGAGAAGTACCACAAAACACAGGTTTTTTAAGTTTTAAAGTTATGAAAGATGGAGGCATAAAACTTTATTTTAAAGGAGATACTCTAGGAAAAGTAGTAGCTTTAGTGGCTCAGGATAAGTTAGATAAATTATAGATGTGAGTCGTCCTAAAAGAGGCTGTCTATTTAGACAGCCTCTTTATATATAAATGTCCCGTCCTAAAATAAGTTGACACAAATTAGACTTATTTTATGAATACGAGTCCACACAAGAAAAAGCGCACAC
>NZ_JBOCUK010000021.1:0-64397 GCF_050606265.1 Tenacibaculum sp. TC6
TCTCAGTCGTTATCACTCCTTCGAAAAGACGATGTTTCTGTAGTAACTAAATTAAACGGTCAATATAAAGAGACTGCTATCACAAAAGTATTTGCTTTTTCGAATGTCACGTCGAGTGGTTTTTCTGACTGAAAAGAAGAAAAATTGTATCGAGACGTTGTCTAATAACTCTAAGTAGTTGTGTCGAATAAAATCGAAGTACCTCTCAAACAGAGAATGCCTGTGTCTTATTATAGAACTGTTTATTATTCAATAACTCTATAAACCAATTGAGGATGCTTGTCTGCTTTGTAATAGGTTTCTATACGAACATCTTTTTCATAAACAGACAGATTTTCCAGTATACGAGGTAAGGTTAATCCACTTTCAAAAGGAAGAATTTTAAGGTCTTGAAATACCTGTATTTCAGTAAAAAAAGCAAGGTGATTAAACTGCTGAATATCTTGCCTGTTAAAATGGATTGTTTTTGAAGGAAAGCGGGTTGTTGCATACTGTTTAAATAAAGAAGTATTGTGTAGTATTACTTCCGTATCTAGATCAAAAGCAAGGGCTGCTTTCAGGTACGAGGCATCAGTATTGGAAATAGTGGTAGGATCAATCAAAGCAGCAAACAAATTAATACGTTGCGGAATAAAAATGACCTCTTTTTTCATTTGTGATACTATATTAATGGTCACGGCTACTTGTGGCTCTTCATCTAATGCCCGTTGCATGGTTTCACTAATAACAATATCTGCTTGCTGGTTGTGGTTAAAGGTATAATTAGCCGCATCACCAATTATCAACTCCTGAATATACTCTTCAAAATTAAAATAGCTTATTACTTTTTTTACTTGCTCGGCTGTAGTTTCATTAATTTCCATGAGAATTACCTGTATTTCATTAGGCGTATAAAGAGGTAATAATGGTAAAATAAGTGTTGCAAAAGGTCCTGTTCCGGCATAAATAATACGAATAGGAGCGTGGCTGTTCAATCGTTTCTTTTCAATGGCTAAGTACAGACCTTTTATAAACTTTTGAGTTCTTACGTCATCTTCCAAGCATAAAGCTGCCCATTTGGTACCAATGGCTTTGCCGTTTTTTAAATAAACATCATTGGTGGTTTCTATGGATTCAATATCTAATTCAGAAGCTTTTAAAACTAACGAGGTATATTTTTGAATTGTTTTTTCTAATTCTAAACGGTCTATTTCTTCTTTGAGTAATACAGATGCTATTTCTTTTAGTTCTTCCATAAAAGGAGTATGCTTGTTAAGATTTATAAGTTAATACAGGGAAAATAACCAATTGTACGCTTACTAAAGTACTATAAAAGCGGTGGATTACCAATTAAACCATAATGTAAAGACATGGTGTTTTGAAATTATAATCACCCGCGGCACTGCAGGACGATTTTTTCTAAATGTACAATTGCATCAACGTCGCTGCAGAGGCAGGTTAAGGATAGGGGAAAAATCGAATCTTCCGATGTGTATGGAAGAAATATGTTGTTAAAGAACTCAACAGCTTATTGCGTGATGTTCTTTATGATATAGAACTAACTAACAATTTGTTTTTTGCTTAGACCTATATTTAGTTGAAAAGTTTTAAAAAAGATAAAAAAAAATTAGAAAACGAAGATGAATCCATCTTGTTGCTAGAAAAAACTGCTTTTTATTTCAGGTTTAACCTGTTTGTTTTACAGGGGATTACTTTGTTTTGTATATGTGCTAAAAAAGAAGAAATATTTTTTACACATGGTAAAATAAATAAGGTTTCTTATAGGTATTACAGAATTTCAACAGTCCATTGAGTTCTCATTTCTGTACCAATTTCTATAAACTCATCATCAATGTCGTTAATACGATAACTACCATAAGAAACATTAGGTAGAATAGAATCTATTTCAATATAAAAATCTTCATACTTGGTAGAAAAAGAAAGTCCTTTTTTAATACCATCCTTAGCACCTTTGTTAAGTTGTACACGCCATGAAATTAAATCACGGTAGTTACTTTTTTGTACCTTTTTTTCTTTATGAATAATAGTGGCAGAAATAGGTTTTTTTAAAAAATAATCGCGCCATTTTTCCGGAATATACAAGGTGTCTAAAGGTTTAGGTATGCTATCAGTTTGTTGTAGTGGGCGCGTAAAATAATAACCGCTTTCATCGGGTTCAATACCTGCATTGTAGTAATAAGCAAATCGTTGAAAATCGTTTTTTTCATCATAATTTGCCATAGAATTGAATTCCTCTGAAAGTAAATACTCTTTATTACCCCATGAAACAATTTGGTATTGTGTATTTATTTTAGAAATATCAGCAGTATAAGCAAAGGTATTTTTTTCTTTTTCCCTTTCCGGTTTTGTGGTAAGTGTTATAATTTCAACTTCTTCCGGAATTAACGTAATAAGAGTATCCTTTTTTTTATACTGGCCGTAATGTTTTTTTATGGTCGTTTCTCCGGTAATTTTATTGAGTTTTTCTGTAAGTACAAATTGAGCATCTGCTAAAAAATCAATTTGCTTGGCATAATTTATTCCGCTAAAAGAGTAAGACAGTACTTTTTCTGCCGTACTTTTTACTGATTTTGTTGTCGTAGATTTATTGTTTTTAAAGCAAGCAGTAAACAGCATAAACGCTATTAATACAATAACTGCTATTGAATTTCTCATAACTCTCAGATTAATCCGTTAATCATTCTATTGTGTTAAAGATTTGTTAGTCGTAGGTCTTGAATTGTAGGCAAAACTTACAGGGATAAACTAACAAACCGCCCCTTCCTTTAGATACAAATATATGGTTAAAGTCACTAATATGAGAGTTTTAATAAGCTATAATCCTTTTAAAAAGAGAAAAATAAGTAATTCGTTTGCTTTTCAGTTTGTTTTTTATGAGTACTTAATTCATAATTCTCCATCATAAAGTCTAATGAAAACCCCAGTTTTAAATAGATGTTTTTGGCCATTTCAGAAGCTTGTAAAGTAACCAACTCAGCCTTTAGTTGTTGTGCTAAGTTGAGCACGTATAACATTATTTCAGTAGCATATCCTTTTTTTCTCATTTCAGGTAAAATACCTAAGCTGTGAATTCCGGCAGTATGATGGGTGATGTATAAAATAAAAGTGCCAATAAGTTGGTTGGCTTCATAAACTAAAGCGTAAGGAATAAGATTTTGTGTTTTTACAATTATTTCGGGGCTTATATAATAACCAAAAGCTTTTTCAAAAGCAGCACTCCATAACTGTGCCTCGCTTTCATTACTAACGGTTACTACGCGTAAGTTTTTGGTAGTTTGATAAGTTTGTTGAAGAGGTAAACTCATACCATATTGAACCGATTTTAAACTAAAACCATGTTGGGTTAATACAACTTCTGAATTTTGAGAGGTTTTGAAATATGAAAATACAGATAACGGGTTTTCCTGCATTCGTTGTTGTATCAATACTACATCTTGTAGGGTTACCTTTTTATGAGTCCAAACCCGGTTAGGCCATTGTGCATTTTTGATATAAGATGATTGTAGGTTGTCACGATCTGTAAAAGTGTTGAATGATTTACCGACAGTTGACCAAAGTGAGGTTAAATTAGTAAGGTTTTCTTGTACGTTTTTCATTTTAAGTTTAATAAAGTTACACCTATAATCATTATAATAGCACCTAATAGGCGTTTGAGAGTGATGGGCTCTGTAGGAAGATCTAACCAACCAAACTTTCCGGCAATCAATGAAAAAATAATTTGTCCGCAAAGCCCTAAAGTTATCATTCTGGAGATTCCTAATTTGGGAATGGTGTAAAAGTATAAAGTAATACCCAGCATGCTAAAAAAACCTCCGATAAACCATAAATGTGTGGGAATTTGCTGTACAGAAAAATTAGCAGTTGTTTTTTGGTTGCTAAAAAAAATAAAAACACTAACCAATACAGCACTTGATATAGAGGTGCTTAATGTGGCAATCAACGGTTGTTTGGTTAACGATCCTAACTGCGTATTGAAACAGGCTTGAATAGCAAGAAAAACACCGCCAACAAAGGCCAGTAGGTAATATATAATGATTTTCATTGTATGTTTTTTAATACACTACAAAATTGCAGCTAAGAAATAACCTGTGCCTTTACATAGGTTGATTTAAGAAGTTTTTTTGATTTTTTTACGGATTCTACTTAACTGAGTAGGAGTAATACCTAAATGCGAGGCAATATAATGTAAAGGAATGCGGGTTTCAATTTGTGGGTGTAAGGTAATAAAGTCAATATAACGGTCTGTGGCCTCTCTTAGTACAATATCTATTTCTCGTTGTTCTTTATCAATCACCCAGTTTTTTTCGAGATAAGCAATGTAAAAAAGCTGCATATCAGCTTTTTCTTTTAATAGAGATTTGTAAGCATCGTATTTAAAACAGATAACCGTAGCTTCTTCAATCGCTTCTAAAGCGAATTTTGAAGGTGTGCTAGTTAAAGCAGAAACGGTAGAGCCTACAAAATCTCCTTCTAAAAATATATTCTTGTGATAGGCATTCCCCTCGTTGTTGATGTAATACGAAACAATAGCTCCTTGATATAACAGATAGATATGTTTAGAAGTCTTTCCTATGGGAAGTACTAATTCTCCTTTTTTTAAATGCTGTATTTCAGCCAAGGCTATAAGCTGTGTAAGAGAAGATTTGTCTACCGGATAATATCTGTTAAAAACCTGTTGTATGAAATCGTTATACATGTATAAGATGAAATGGTGTTTTATTTAGCGTGATTTTCTTTAAAAAGATGTTTTACAATACTATTGGCAGCGGCTTTTGAACCTTTTAGTGAAGGATGAAAACCATCTTTACCGTAATAATCAAATGTATTGGTTGTGTCAAAATAATTTTTCCAAGCTTTTCCAACCGGAAGTAATATAGCCTCATTAAGACGCGCAGCATCTGTATAGTTTTTAATAACTCCATCAAAAGTAGCATAATACGTTAAAGATGGCCAAACCATAAAATAACAAAGAGTTGCTCCGTTTTTATGACATAACTGACGGTATTTCTTCCCGGCTTCAATAAGCATTTGCCTACCCTCATTTTGAGATGACGGTCCTTGTTGAATAATTACATACTTATATGCTTTACTGGCAATTAGTTTTTGCACGGTTCCGCCGTTCCAATGATCAACAATAGCATAGTTAGGATAGGCAACTGTTTTGGTGCGTATTTTTATTCCTTTCTTTTTAGCTTCTTTGGCAACTAGTTTAGGTAAATCATTATAATATGTTAAGCTGTTGCCTATAAACAAAATTGAAATTTCAGTTTTTGAATGAGGTTGTGTAAAAGCAATTACCGGAACGAGCAAGAGTAAAAAAAGTAGTTTTTTCATAAATAAAGGGGAAAGATTATTTGTAAATTATTTTGAAAACTTATCTGTTAATAAATTCCATAAATCGGCATATCCGTCATCATAGCCTAAAGCCCATATACCCACACCGCTTAATTCTTTTTGCTTGATCCAGTCATATTTAAGAGCCAGTGATTTAGAATCTTCAAACCATATTTCTTTGTAGGTGTTGTTTTCTTTAACAGTAATGTAGGTTGAAGCGCTTTTAGCGTCAAATTGAACAGGAGCTTTTAAAGAATCAATATACATACTTTTAATGGTTTTATATTGTGGATGCGACACAAATTTTGAAGAGATAGAGGGAATGCGTTTGTGTTTTGTTAGCCACTCTGCCCCGTAGTAGGGGAGCCCCACAATAAGTTTTTGTTTTTCCACTCCTTTTGAAAGATAGTAATTAACAGAGTTTTCTAATCCGTTTCCAAAGTCTTTACTATTCTTTAAAGGAGTTACAGGACCTGCATAGGTGCTAAAACTACCGTAATAATCATAGCCCATTAAGGTGTAAAAGTCGATAAATGAATCAATTTTTTTAATATCAAAAACATCATGCCAATCTTTAGCATATAAGCATAAAGAGACCATGTACTTCGGGTTTTTCTTTTTAAACTGTTTCGCTATTTTAATAATAAATTCTGTAAACTGAGTTCTGTTTTCTCCGGAAACTCCTTCAAAATCAATGTTAATACCATCAGCATTTCTATAAGCTATTAATTCAGATAAGGTGTTAATAAGGTTATCTTGAGCTTTTGGGTTGTTCAGAAAAACGCGGTTGTCATGAGCTCCAAAATTAGAAACCGATAAAAAAACTTTACAGTTATGCGCTTTAGCACTATCTACCAAAGCTGTTGTTTTCCATTGGTGGATATTTTTATAATGACCGTTATATGGATTAAGGGCGTAGGAAAAGTAAGAAATACCCCATAAAATATTAAAATTATAATTTGTGTAAGAAGTACCGTTAGTGTAAGGGTGCCAACCAAAAGTGCGGTATTTTTTATGTAGTAAGCCTTCTTTAAAAGTTACACTTTTAGCGGTACGGTTTTTTAAACTATCCCATTGCTTTTCTGTAGAGAATGCATATTTTTCATGATTTTGTTCATGTAAATTTCGATAGCTTATAAATTCAGGCGTAGCTGTTTTTTTAGTACATGCAGTGAGTATATATAAAACAAATAAAAGAAAAACGGGTATTCTTTTCATGGGGGACATTTTTACAATTTAAGTTTACTTAGTTGATATACTTGTAAAAATACGAGAAAAAAGAAGCATTAATTAACTCTGCAACACTTTTTATATTTTAAACCGCTAAGGCAAGGGCAAGGATCATTTCTTTTCACTTTAATTTTTAAAAGGTGTAAATTTTTATCATCCATGTCTTGCTTAAATAGTTGTTCAAGAAGCAGGTATAATTTCGGATGTTTCTGAGCCAGTAATTTAGGTCTTTCAAAAAAGTATTCACTGGCCACAGAGAAAAACTCAGCTCTGTTAGTACCACCGTAAGGATTAATATCAGAGGTTTCCATATAAATTTCATCCATTTTTTGATTGATTAAATCAATCCAAGGAATTGTGTACTGTTTTTCTAACAGCACTTTAGGAATACCGTCTATCTCTCCATCTAGTTTATCAATTAAATGAACAAACTCATGAATAGCTGTATTTTTTTTGTCCGATTCATTTTGAAAACCTAAATGCAACGCTTGTTTAGATAAAATCATTTTACCTTCTAAATATCCGTTACCAACCATTCCTAAAACATTGCGATTAGGTCCGGTTCTTTCCAGTTCTTTGGTAAACATACACGGATATAAAATAACCTTGGAAATATTAGGATAATGCCAATCCGGAAAATTAAAAATAGGAATAACAGCGCTGGCAGCTACCAATAATTTATCAGTATCTTCAACTGTAGTATCAACCCCTACAATTTCACAGTGCAATAGAAATTCTTGAATTTTAAATTCAAATAGATTTTTTTCTGAAGCCGTTAATGCATTGTAATAGGCTACGTTAGATGATAAAAACAATTTCCAATGATTAGGAAACTTTTCAGTAGGAATTTTACGAACAGAGGTGCCCTTTTTTTGATTTGATTTTTTAAAAATTAAATAACCAATAAATAAAACTGCTAGGGTAGATGTAAGCATTGGCTTAGTAGTAGGTTAAAAATTCGGAAGTAAATATACCCTACAAATTAGGTAAGTAGGGTATGTTTTTATTATTATTTCTGATTGATGGCTTGTAAATCTTCTTCTGTAAAAACTCGGAAAGAAAACTTATAGCCTTCATAAGCAGCGATACCGTAAAAAAGTAAATCCATAGGATTAAACGTTTCACTCATAATAGGAAATAATAAGCTGTAATTAAAAGAGCTCAACGTTTCTAAATAACCAAGGCTTTCAGAAGAGGCAACAAAGCCAATAATGCTAAAAAAGTTACCTAATAAACAACTGGTAACAGCAATTATAGCACCTGTAATGCCAAATATTTGGTCAATACCTTTACCAAAATATCTCATGGCAAGTCCAATTCCGGCACCAATAGCAATAGCCATATATCCAATTTGATATTCAGTAGCCACTGTAATTGCTCCCCAAGCCATGGCACCTATAACTCCAACAACAAGTCCGGCTATTAACGCTTTTGGGTATTGTTGTTCTGTTTTTAGCTTGCTTAAGTCCTCTTCAGATAATGTGTGTATTACTTCAGCATGTTCAACGGGATCAGTATTATTAAGGTTTTCTGTAACCGTTTCATCTAATTGAAAAGATGTGCATTCTTTTTCAAAATCGGCAATTCTGTCGGTTAAACTGCATACAATTCCTGTTTGCATATTCATTTTTCTATTGGTGCATTTTTTACAAAACACCAAATGTTCTTCTCTTGTCATAATTTATTATTTAATAGTATATAGTTACATAGTTTACAATAGCAATTGCTACTAACATAGGGCGTTAGTAAAATAAAAGACAATAAGTTATCTGACTTTTACAGGGAACATAGCAATAGCAATTATTTTTTCTTTGCAGCAAATATAGATGAAAAACTGAAAAATAAAAAACTCACCTGCGTAGGTGAGTTTTTATAAACAATTAATTTAAAGATTTAAATAACTATTATTCTTCAATTTTGTCAACTGTAATACGGTTTTCACGGTTAGCAACTTCCCATGCGGTGTAGAATACTAAACGGGCTCTGTTTTCAAGCATTTCGTAGTTAATCTTGTCTGGTGTGTCAGTTGGCTGATGGTAGTCGGCATGCGTACCATTAAAGTAAAAAATAATAGGAATATTGTGTTTAGCAAAATTATAATGGTCTGAACGGTAGTAAAAACGATTCGGATCATTATCATCATTGTATTTATAATCTAAGTCTATTTTAGTATACTTAGTATTCATTGCTTCAGAAATGTTATGTAGCTCGGTACTTAATTTGTCTGAACCGATAAGGTACACATAGTTAGGGTTACCTTTATGACGCTCATCAACTCTACCTACCATATCTATATTCAAATCAGCTACGGTATTTGCTAATGGAAAAACAGGGTTTTCTGTATAGTATTTTGAGCCTAATAATCCTTTTTCTTCTCCGGTTACATGTAAGAATAAAACAGAGCGTTTTGGACCTTTACCTGCATCTGCTGCCTTTTTAAACGCCTCAGCTATTTCAAGAATGGCTACAGTACCTGAACCATCATCATCAGCTCCGTTGTATATTTTTCCGTTTTTAACTCCTTCATGATCTAAGTGAGCAGAAATAACCACTATTTCGTCCGGCTTTTCAGTTCCCTTAATAAAAGCAAGTACATTTTCAGAATCTTTTAATACTCTACCTCTTCGGTTGCTGCTTAAGTATGCAGAAGGAATTTCCTGAAAATAATCATCACCACCTAACGGAGATTGAATACCTTGGCTTATGTAAAAATCTTTTAAATAATTAACCGCTTTCTTTTGTCCGGGCTCTCCTGTATCTCTTCCTTCAAACTCATCAGATGCATATACAAATAAATGCTTGCCTAAATCTTTTGCTGTAATAGTTTTAGCAAATTTGGCCGCGTAATCAACAGAAGGATCGTTATCAACACCTGTTGTTTCTTTACTGGAACCACAAGCAATAAATGCAGCACTTGCTATATAGAGTAATTTTTTCATCAATAATTAATTAAATTTTGTTGGTTTTGATTAGTTGTTGTGATACCTTATGCAGGTACTAGCTGTCAAATTTAGTTTTTCTTGATAACGAATTGTTCTAATGTTTTGTTAAAACTTATTAATTCCTTAGGAAAAAGAGAGTCAAAGGCATTTTCTTCTATCAATTTTTTTGAAGTTCCGGTATATATTTTTTCTTCGGTCAATAAAATAAGTTCATGAGCTAATTGAATAGCTAAATTAACCTCATGCGTAGAAATAATAATTGTTTTTTGGGTAGTTTCTACTAACTTATTTAGTAGTGAAAATACCTTAAAGGTATGGTGTATGTCTAAATGAGCCGTAGGTTCGTCTAAAATAATAATCTCAGTATCCTGTGCTAATGCGCGGGCAATAAGAACCCGTTGTAACTGTCCGTCACTTAACTCATAAAAACGTTTGTCTTTTAAATGCGCTATTTCTGTTTGTTCAAGCGCCCAAAGTATTTTTTTAAGATGATCTGGTGTAAGTTTATCTATCCAGTTTGTATAGGGCTGTCTGCCCAAAGCTACCAATTCAAAAACGGTTAGTTGGCTTTGCGGTAAACGCTCGGTTAAAACCAAACTTAACGAGGTGGCCAGTTCTTGATGCGAATACTCATTAATGTTTTTATGGTTAATTTTTACCGTACCACTTAACGGTTCTTGTACTTTAGAGAGCGTTCGTAACAGGGTAGATTTACCAATACCGTTTTTTCCTAATAAGGCAATAAATTTACCCTTACTAATTTGTAAATCAATATTTGAAGCAATTACCGTTTGGTGTCTTTTGGTTTGATAACCAATAGATAAGTTAGAGGTTTCAAGTATGTTGGCTTCTTTACACATAAATCTTCTTTTTTCTTACCAATAACCAAATAACTATAGGCGCTCCGAATAATGAGGTAATTGCATTAATAGGTAATATAAAAGTACTATTGGGCAGTTGGGCAATGCTATCACAGATTAGTAAAATAATAGCACCAATAAAGGCCGATGCCGGAAGTAGTACTTTATGATTAGAACTTAAAAAAAACATTTTTGCTAAGTGCGGTACTGCTAAACCAACAAAGGCAATAGGCCCTGAAAAAGCAGTAATGACCCCTGTAAGAAGGCTGGTGATTAATAAAATTATCGTTCGGCTTTTTTTAACGTTAATCCCTAGGCTTTTGGCATAGTTTTCACCTAATAAAAAACTATTCAGAGGTTTAATAACGCTAAAAGTAGCGGCTATACCTATCACATAAATAGTGGCGAAAATTAAAATTTCATTCCAAGTTAAATTACCTAAGCTACCAAAGCTCCAAAATTGATATTGTTGAATTTGTTCTGCCTCGCTAAAGTAAGATAATACACTTATCACTGCTGAGGTTAACGAGCCAAACATGAGGCCAATGATAAGAATAGACATGGTATTGCGAACTCTGTTTGCCGCAATAATAACAGCAGACAGCACAAAAAAAGCACCTACACTGGCGGCTAATGCCATAGACCAGTTTGAAAACAAAAAGTTGGCAAAGAAACCACCAAAAATTCCTGATCCTAAAATGAATAAGGCAACTCCTAAACTGGCTCCTGAAGAAATACCCAATACAAAAGGCCCCGCTAACGGATTTCTAAATAAAGTTTGCATTAAGAGTCCGCTAATAGATAAGCCTGAACCTACTAAAATAGCGGTAATAGCTTTGGGTAAGCGGTAATTTAGTATAATGGTTTGCCAACTGCTCTTAGCTGCTTCTCCGCCTGTAAGCGTGTTAAAAATATCACCAAGAGGAATGTGAACCGACCCAAGACTGATGTTGATAACTAAAAAAACAACCAGTAAAACCGTTAGTATAATAAAATGATTTGTATATGTTTTGGTTAAACTCAATGAGTGTATGTTTTTAAGAATTGAACCAGTTTTTCAATAGCTAAGCCACGGTGACTGATATTATTTTTTTCTTCAGAAGACATTTCAGCAAAAGAAACAGTAGATCCTTCCGGTTTAAAAACAGGATCATAACCAAAGCCTTTTTCTCCTTGCTTTAGAGATAAGATTTCACCTTTACAAACTCCTTCAAATAAGAATTGTTTACCCTCTAAGTTCAAACAGATAGCCGTACGAAACTGAGCCTTTCTGTCAGAAGTGTTTTTTAATTCTGTAAGTAGTTTTTGCATGTTGTTTTCTGCATTTGCAGGCTCTCCTGCATAACGCGCAGAATAGACTCCCGGAGCATTTTGTAAAGCAGCCACTTCTAAACCGGTATCATCAGCAAAACAATTATAACCGTAATGTTCTGTAATATAGTTTGCTTTTATTTGTGCATTTCCTTCTAAAGTAGTGGCTGTTTCTTCAATATCGTCATTACAATGAATATCTTGTAAAGAAAGTAACTCAATAGTGTTGGGTAGCATTTTTTGAACTTCGGCTAGTTTGTTTAAGTTGTGAGTAGCAAAAACTAATTTCATCTAATGAATGTTTGAGCTAACAAATGTAGTATTTTTTATCATCTTTGTTAGCGTCACTTTGTGATTATTAAAATAAAAGAAAAATAGAGTAATCTATTGTGAATAAAGGGAAAGTAGCATATAAGAAAAGTGAAAAACAGAAAAAATATTATATGTGAAAAAAGCTTTTTATACGTATTTGTTTGCTTTGTATGATTAGTTAATACATCTTATAATAACTACTATAGTTTTTTTAATTCATTATTCTACATAGAAAAATATAACTAAGAAGATGTAGTTTAAAGTTGTATCTTGTTGAATTATAGTGTTTTTATTGGTGTAGAAATGAAAATAAAACTTATTTTACTACTATTCTTATGCATCTCTTGTAGCTCAGAAGATACAACAACTCGGGTAACAGAAAGAGGTAAGTTTATTGATAACTGGACGTATGAGTTTTTTATGGTTGAACCGGAAGCAAATGCTTTTAAACTATGGATACCTGAAGGAGTTACGCCCAGAGCCATTTTAGTGTTGGCACCGGGTGGAGGAGGTAATGGTACAGGCTTAGTAAATTATAAAGAATGGCAAGATTATGCGAAAGCTGAAAAATTAGCTCTTTTAGGAGTTTATGTTAGATCTGATTTGGAAACAGCTTCATCTAACATGATTGATGCTTTAAAAAAAATAGCTGAAAAAAATAATGTAGAATATATTTCAAATCTACCTGTGTTATTAAGAGGATTTTCACACGGAGGAAGATTTAGCCATGTTTTTTCACAGTTATATAGTAGTAAAACAATAGCGTATGTTACTATAAAAGGAAATATACTTAACCTGGGAACAAATTCGCCACCGGGATTATTAATTACCGGAGAGAAAGATGCACAAGAAATTAATGAAACAGTTGAAAGAGCGTTTTTACATTATAGATCCTTAAAAAATATAGTTTGTTTTGCTGAAGAACCTAATATGGGGCATGGCATCGGAAAATCGGATACATTAGCAAGAGTATTTTTTTCTTCTGTACTAAAATTAAGATTAAAAAATAACCTTTTACAAGAGATTAAGGAGCAAGATGTTTTTTTAGGAGACAATACAAGTCATGATTTTTTTGAGTACTCTTCTTTTCCTGATGATAAGCAAAAGGCCAGTTGTTTGGTAGATTCCCGGTTTGCTAGTGCATGGAAAAGTTTTTTCAACTAACTTATTTACTCATGATGATATGGCTCATTTTTCAGAATGGTAAACCCGCGATAAATTTGCTCTACAATAAATAACCGAATCATTTGATGGGAAAAGGTCATTTTAGATAATGATAGTTTCCCGTTTGCTTTTTTATATACCGCTTCAGAAAAACCATATGGTCCGCCTATTACCAATACTAATTGTTTGATACCGGAGTTCATTTTCTTTTGCAGGTATTCAGAAAATTCCATAGAAGTGTGTTGCTTACCTTTATCATCCAGTAAGATGAGTTGGTCAGTAGGTTGTAGTTTGGCCAAGAGCAGTTCACCTTCTTTTTCTTTTTGTTGTTGCTCGCTTAGGTTTTTAACATTTTTAATATCCGGAATAACCTCTAACTCAAACTTTACATAGTGTTTTAGTCGGTTTTGGTATTCGTCAATTAATTGCTGTAACTGTTTGTTGTCAGTTTTGCCTATAGCGAGTAGTTTTATTTTCATAAGGCAAAATTACAAATGTTTTGTGAACTCTTAAAACCAGGTTTTAACCAGCGCATTCGATATGATTGGTTTTGAAATCTAATGCTTGTTTAAATGTTCTATTTTCAGTACTGCGTTTTCATTGTTTGGGTTGAGTGATAAAGATTTTTTGTAATTGTTAATAGCATTTGTTGTATCTCCAAGTACTTCATATGCTTCCGCTAAACTATTAAAAGCATTATCCGAGTTAGGAAAGTTTTCCGTGTTCAAAACAAAAAAAGACAAAGCTTTTGCTTTATCACTGTCATTGCTGCTTTGTAGCATTCTGTAGCCAACTCGGTTCACGAGAGCTTCTGGCGGATTAAAACTCCAAGAAAGTCGTTGGGAAAGTGCTTGGAAGTGTTGTGTAAGTTGTGCTGCAGTTTCTATATCTCGATAGTAAATTCCATAGCCATCAAAAATGGCAGAGATGCCATGGTAAAAAGCAATTGGTGAAACAGAGCCATGATTTTCTCTTTCAAAATATTCCAGTTTTGCAGGGAAATCCCCCTCACACTTACTGTTTAAAGCTTCATATAATTTTACGTGCCTGTCCCTGTTTCTAATATTTCTTTTCCCCCAATTAGCAGTGGCTATGTATAAAAACCTTTTGAAAGGTGTTTCTGTTACAGCATCTAATTTAGCATCCATTGTTTTGGCGTCCCAAGTTCCAAAGCTTGGGTCTACAGCAATAAAAGCATTAAAAACAGTCTCTTCTTTCATATAGGCATGAGTAGCTAACAAACCTCCTAAAGAATGGCCGAACAATATTTGGTAGGAGGTTGTTCTGTAGTTTTTATCCAGTTCAGGAATAAGTTCGTTTTCTAAAAAGCGTAAAAACGCATCGCCACCACCGGTATTGTTTTTTCTTTTGGTAATTATTTTATCCGGTGTAAAATCACGTCTTCTATCAATATTCTGAATACCCACCACAATCATTTCAGGAATTCTAGCATTATATGCAGAGCTCATATAATCTACCAAGCCAGTTATGGTTTTAAAATGTGTATTACCATCGAGCACAATAAGTAATGGGTATTTTTTATGTGCTACCGCAGGGTTATTGTAAGATTCGGGAAGGCTAATCCAAAACTCTCTATCTTCATTTAAAACATTAGAATGGAGTTGGTGTTTAGTACCAATAACTACTTGTTTAGCATTTTGTGTTCTTGCTTGGTTAAACCCTAAGATAAAAAGTATTGCAGCAATAAAATATTTATTCATACAGCTAAATTATAATAATTATTTATAAAATAAGATTCTCTACCAATATTCAACTATTCGTGAGATTTTACCGTCTCTAAATTCAAAAAGAGTTATTGGTAATTCGCTTTCTACAATAACACTGTTTATTTTTTCTACAAATCTTTTTTGAATAGCTATCGCTTTTAAATCCATTGAATTTTATAGACGTTTAGCTTTGTAAAGAATACATAAGATTTACATATCGTTCAATTTCTGTTGTATAGTTTTTATATAAAGGTTTATACTCAGGTTCTAATTCAGTCTTATTAACAATTTCGTGCAGTTGTTCTATTTTGTTTTTATAAACAATATTTTACGATTGAACTCTTCTTGAAAGACGTATAAAAAATCCAGCTCCTCTCTGTAATCATCATATTTTTCCCATGGTCTTACTTTTTTTTGAGAATCCAGTTCGTTTTTTATTTTTACTAATAATTCTTTACGACTAGGTTCTGATAAACCTCCTTCATAGTTTTCAATTCTATTATTCTCTTCATAATTTGTCAATACATTATAGAAATATAATAATTGGTTTTTAAAATTGTTTTTTATGAATATTTCAATAGAAAACTCTAAGTCAGAGAGCTCTTTTGGGATTTTCATGTCAAATATAGGAGTCATATGTAAGTAGGGCTCACCCCAAGAAAATTTCTTTTCTTCCAATTTACATATAGGAAATGTATCATTATCTATCCTCATTTAATACTCATTAAAATGTTGTTAGTTTCTATGCTATACTTTTGTTTTCTTTATTTTTCAAATAATCTAAATAAACTATTAAAATTTACTGTAAAAAGGCAGAAAGTGACACCAAAGTGCTACGAACATTTTTTTTGTTAGAAAAAGTAATCTATAAACAAATTATTCTCCAAATTAACACTCTTTAGTTTTCTAACAAAAGGTGGGGTAATCTAAAAAAGAAGCTTCTTTTCTTGCCTGTTTTTGTTGTTTTACCTCTTGCGCAATGGTTACCATTGTTGTAAAGCGTTTTTATTAATTTTTCTTTTGGTCTAGTAAAGTTCTTAAACTTATTATCGGGTTCAAATTTTTAACCTTCGATTCGTCCAATTTCACCCATTCAATCCAATCAATTCCCATAGTTATGTCATACTCTCCAATCAATCCGTCTAATAATATATAGATTGCATTTTTAGATTGCCCGCTATTGTCAAAATCTCGAATGTTTAATTCAATTCCGATTTTTCCATATTCTCCGTCTACGTATCTGAAATAAATATCTGAATAACCAATTTTAAAATCTCCATATTGGATTTCAAATTCGTCTCCAGGAATTCTTTGTCTAAAAGCATTAAACTGCCAATTTTCAATTTTAGGAGCTTTTTTCACTAAATTGGTTACAATAGGAAAAAGTTCTTTTATACCTTCTGCTGAGATTGTAAATTCCCGTATTCCGTTTTCATGGATTGGACTAAACTCAAAAACTAAATCGTGATGAACTTTTTTTAATTCGGTAGATAAATCGTTAAATATTTTCTCACGTATTTTTAGATTCTCAATTTCGGTGTAATATGTATTTTGATGTTTGGAAAACCAATTCCAAAATTTCTCTTCTTTTGATTGTTTATTAAATAGAAAAAATCCCATTGATAAAGTTACGATAGGTAATATAATTAAGTTCTTTTTCATTTTTATAACAGTTATTTTAATATAAAACGAAGGTACTGTTTTAAATCCAGTGCTTTTATTTTATTAGTTTCAACTGTTTCAGATTAATTTTTCCACATTCAATTATACAATCATTAACACGATATAGTATTTTGTCTTCGTTGAGTGATAGTTCTGTTCGTAATGTACCATTTACCGGCTTATTAAAAAGTGTTAGAATATAAAAACCATTACTGCTTTTCGGGTTTACAGTTCTTATTAAATTAGTCTTGTTGTTAAATTCATCGTTTAAATATTTTTCCAAATTAAAACCATAATTAAATAAGGTTTCTTTATCAGGTGTCATAGTTTCGGATGGAATAAATAATTTAAAAAATCTGTCGGGTGAAGAAGGAAGTTGGTATGAGCTTTCAGTAAAACCCATTTTCAATTTTAATAGATTATTTGTTTTATTGGTAATTTGTGTCCAAAATACCGCATAAACATATTCTTTACCATTTGGGGCAGTATATTTTAATCCGCCTTTAGGAAGGCTGTTTTTGATTATTATTTCACTACCATCAAAATCAACATACACATGTTTGGTGTCAATATATTTATCGTTAGAAATAGGTGTTGTTTCTTGAAGTTCACTACTGTTAGCAGTATTAGATGTTTTTATTTCTTTAGATACTAAAACAGAGGTAGATTTATGCTCTTGGCCACAAGAAATGAGAGCTGAGGTAATGATTAATATTAGTAGATTTTTTTTCATAGGGTAAAGAGGTACTACTATTAATTACAGGTTTAAATGTAGTGTTTTTACTGTAAAAATAGACATTTTACTATAAGTAGTATATTGTTAGCTACTGATTTTTTATATTCCTAAGGTTATTAGGTTTTTAACTTTATGATATCTTAATGCTGTTTTTATACATTGCTTTAATTCTATTTCAGGAATTTTTTGATTTAACTGAAATACAATAGCTCTTTTTCCTTCATATTGAAATCTGTGATTAAAAACTAATCTGAAAGTATCAATCAATCTACTTGTACAATGAAAATACATCGCGTATTGGTCAGGTGTTTTTTCTTTCCAGTCTATTCTTAAAGTGCTTCCTGTTTTAGTTATAAAACTTGGTTCTCCCCATTTTAATGTTTCATCCAAAACAACTACATCTTCAATTTCTTCTGCTGTTTCTATAACCAATTCTCTCAGGCGTTGCATTTTATTTCTAACAAAGTCAGGGTAATTAGCAAAAACAGCTTCTACTTTAGGGTCAGTGTTTACTTTCAGGCTACGCATTCTGTGTGCTTTTTTTAGCTTTCGGGTATATTGTTGTGCACTGTTATTTACTATATAATTCTTCAATTATTGAGTAATTTCCGTTTACGAAGTACTCAAGATATTTCATTGATTTTTCAAAATCTAATGACCAAAAATCATCAACAACCATTTTTTCTTTTTTTCCTAATAAGCCAAATAAGACTTTTACTTTTATCGGTCTATTGTACCACAATGAAAACTCTAATTTTTTATTTTTATCATAACCAGCAGTTAAACAAAAGCTTTTTCCGTTTTTAAGGTTGGTAAAATCCAAAGAAGGACTATAATATACATTTTCAGGATTTAAAGTGTCAGACAAATTCAGTTTTTCAATCCAAGGATAGTTTTTAGCGATTTCCAAAACTTCTTTTTCTGAAATAGGATTATTTTTATATTCCATATCCTCCTTTTCAGGATGACAAATCGAGTATTTAAAAGTCATTTTCTATTTTAAGTATATAATCGTTTTTTGGATAATGTTTTACAACGTTTCTGCGTATAATTTTTTGCAGGAAAAAGACGCGAGTCCATTTTCCGTTGTGACGGAAAGATACTTAATAAGATTGAATTTCCGCTGAGGAAATTTAGTCAAAATAAGCCATAGACGTTGTTACCCAACGTATTTTTTATTCAGTTTTTGATTCATTCAGAGATTTAATTGGAACAACAATAGTTTTCGCCCATAAGTCTCCAACTCTTTGATTCAAATCGGTGTTTTTAATTGTTATTATTCCAACTAATCCAAAAAAGAACATATCAATTGGGTCAAGTAAATGTCTTTTAAAAGATTCGCCAAAAGTCAATTTTCGGTTTGTTTCGTTTTTCGGAATCGGTTTAAGTCCAACTAATAAATTTCCAAGAGTTGCTCCGAATTCAATTTCAAGCCCAACAGTCATAATCAGCCAAAAAGCAATTGGAATTAATGCTGGTAATCCACTCAAGGAATATCCTCCTTCGTCATTCGGTTCGCCAAGAGTATAAATTAGAAAGAATGTAACTGCATAAATTATAATGTAGTCTACTAATCCAGCAACAAATCGGTTTCCAATATTCGGTTCAGTTTTAATTTTAGAAGTCAAGTTTGTTTCGTTCATCGGTTTTTTTTAAAATGTATGGTAACGGTTTCGGCTATACGTAGTTGCGTGGGTTAGTACTTAACTTAGCAAGTACACACCAAACTGAAAACCCGCAAGGATTTTCAGAAGTAGGCTAGAACAAGCAATTACTTATAGCCATTGTTAGCCAAAGTTTTTTTCATTTCGTAATATAATTCATTTGTAGCTTTTGTACCTGAAGCTCCATAGTTTTCACTTGTGATCGTTCCGTTCATTTTCGATAATGGCTTTAGTTTATTGAAAAGGAAATTATAAGATAAATCAGAGTTTTCAAATCCGTTTTTTCCAATGTCTCGAAACAGTTTTATAATCGCATTATAACCAGTAGTTTTATTTAATAAAGATTTGTTATTAAGCCAATCTTGTTCCAAGATAACTTTTAGGGAATTAAAGTAATTGTATAAAATTTTATAAACTGAATTAATATCTTTTCTTTTATAAAGTTCCCAAAACAAATACCTATCAACTTTATAATTAAGGTTTAAAAAAGAAGGGAATTCTTTTTCATTTGACATCAATTCATTTCTGATTAAATAATAATCTTTTTCAGGATATGTTATATCTAAAAGAGGATTAACAAATGCAGATAAAGAGATAATTCCACTAGTTTTAGAACCTAACATTTTAATGTTGCCATACCAAGGTGAATCTTTATCGTAATTAAAAGATTGGGCAATCTCTATCATCATCTTTTTAGGTGTATAGACTTTGCTGTTTAATTCTAAATTTAGATTTAAAGAAGGGTCAACTTTTGTTTGTTGTGAATTTATTGTAGAAAAAATATTTGCTTGTTGATCTACTTTTAAATCTTTAAAAATAGCAATCAAAAGTTCAAATTTTTCCAATTCTATTTCTCTAAATCCTTCTGCTCTGTGCTGACCATCTATAATTGTAAAAGTATTATCGTCTATTTTTAACTCTAATTCTGTTTCTGTTTCGTTTACTACAAAGTTAGATTCTGTATTGACTATTATAGAATTCGGGAATGTTGCGTCTACTGATGATAAATAGTTTTGAATTTGTATTACTTTATCTTTTTTTAGTTCACGTTGTATTCCTAGAATTTCATCATCTTCTTCAATTCTTCTTCGGTCAACAACTGACATTGCTAGCAAATCATTAGGTTTTATTTTTGAAACATATATTGTACCTATCGACTGTTGTAGCTTTAATGTTTTTAGTTTTAAAGTGCTCATAATTTGATAGATTTTCCTCCAATTTTAGTTTCTGTAGTTCCTTTTGCTTTTTCTGCTCTAACTCTGCTCTCCGCTTCAACTTCGTCATATTTGCTTATTAGTCCAAATAAAATTGAAAGTCCAAGTGTGAGAAATGCACCAATTTTATAAATATTCAATGGGAATATCTGCTTTTTTTGTTCTATTTCTACAATTGATAAAGCAAATAAAACAACAGTTATAACAAGTGTCGAAATATTTAGGATTTTTGAAATTTCTCTTTTTTTATCACTCAAATAAACTAGAGATGTTACAAAACAAGCATTAGTAACTATTATTATACTTATGATATTTAAATCAAGTTTAAAATTTTTACCTTTCATACCCCAAATTATTGCAACATTTATAATTGGAATTAAATAAGATATTAATAGCCAAATAGATGTTTTCTTTAGTGTATTTGGAATGTTTTTTATGAAAATGAGTATTGATTCCCCAATTTTATTCAAATCCATATTTTATTTTGATTTTATTTGTCATAGATTTTGGCTAACTTGTTTATATACGTATAAAATACATCGTTATACAACCACTTTAGTAGTATTACCGTTGTATTCTATATTCATTTATACGCCAGCCAATATAGCGAATACACTTTTATTTTTCTTACGGAATCCCGTAAACAGCCGCTTACATTCTAATTTAGGGAATACTCCCCAAAATAACACACTTTATTGAATAGTCTCGGTACAAAGTGCTCCCGCGACCCGCAGGAAGGGTCTGTAGCGGGTACAAAGTGTTCCCGCGACCCGCAGGAAGGGTCTGTAGTGAGTACAAAGTGCTCCCGCGACCCGCAGGAAGGGTCTGTAGTGAGTACAAAGTGTTCCCGCGACCCGCAGGAAGGGTCTGTAGTGAGTACAAAGTGTTCCCGCGACTCGCAGGAAGGGTCTGTAGTGAGTACAAAGTGTTCCCGCGACCCGCAGGAAGGGTCTGTAGCGGGTACAAAGTGCTCCCGCGACTCGCAGGAAGGGTCTGTAGTGGGTACAAAGTGCTCCTGCGACCCGCAGGAAGGGTCTGTAGTGAGTACAAAGTGCTCCTGCGACTCGGAGGAAGGGTCTGTAGTGAGTACAAAGTGCTCCCGCGACTCGGAGGAAGGGTCTGTAGTGAGTACAAAGTGCTCCCGCGACTCGCAGGAAGGGTCTGTAGTGAGTACAAAGTGCTCCCGCGACTCGCAGGAAGAGTTCGTGCTAAAATTACCCAATACCTAAAGGCCCTAACATCCCAACTCCTAACTCCTAGTATCCTAATCCCTAGCGTACTAATCCCTAATACCCTAATTCCTTAGTCCCTTATCTATACGGAGGTCCGGCAATCCACCCTACAATAGATTTACGGATGCCTTTGGTAATAGGAGTAACGCGATGCATGATAAATGACGGAAAAACAATGATGGTACCTTTTTCTCTCGGAGCATTTACAATCTTTTGATTCAGCATAAACTGTAAATCACCCCCCTCATATTCGTCCGGATCTGATAATTGCATGGAAATACTAAGCTTTCTGTCTGAAATTTCTCCCGCCCCAAAGTCTAAATGCCAATCAAAAAAATCACCTTCCGTGTAGCTGGCCAACTGTAAATTGTTATGAAAGCCCAATAAATCAAACCAATAACGCTCATTATTACATTGAATAGCTAACCCCGCCAATCGGTTGTATATCCATTCGTTTTCCGGAGTATTCTCAATAAACATCACATCGCTTTTTCGTAACTCATCATCATACAGGTTGTCGGTTCCGCTAAGCGTAGCTTTAATTTTCTGATTGTCGTCCCATAAACTCAGAATTCTTTCTGTTTCATGCGGAAGGAATAAGCCGTTATAGTACACAAATTCAACAAAATTATGCTTTAACGGAAGACCAAAAGGATAGTTTATTGCCATAGTATATAAGTAGTTATAAGCCTGGAAAAAGATTGATTTTCGTTATGGCTTTTACGTTTTTAATCGTGTTGGTTTTTGAAAGCAAAATATAAAAAATCAAAGAATAAGTTTCAAAGTTTTCCGTAAAAGCACGTATTTTAATTAAGAGTGCGGCGTAGCTAAGTATGGTAAAAGTAAGGTTATATACCTGAGTTAGATTAATACCAGATTAAAAATTAATCGAGTAGCTTCTATGAATGTCACATCGAGTAATTTTTCTGATTATAAGAACAAAAAAAGCTACTTAGGTTGTACGTAATAAAACTATTAAAACGGCATTAGTTAAACAATTAAGCTAAATGAGTTAATCTTTTTATAAAAGCATCAATACGCCTTTTGTTTTCTTGCTGAAGTAAAGACGGGTATAAATTCATAAACAAGTTAACCACCATAATAATGGCCGCAAACAAAAAGTTACCGTCAAGTAACTTTATAACCACAAAAACAGACATAAAAACAAAACCTATTAAATGGCTGATTTCAGAAAAAGTCATTTCCTTTCGTAGTTCACGTAACTCAATAATTCCGGCTTTATAACTCAACTTAAGCTTTTGATTTAAGTATTTAAAAAAGGTGTTTTTTACAACCCATTTAAAAGCTTTTAAGCCAATTAAAACAGTTACCGACTTCTTTTTTATAAAATTCAAATGAGATAACTTAGAAGAATACCAATCACTCTTCTTTAGAAAACTATTAAAAACCAATCCTACCATCCATGATAAAAACGCTAAAGAAAAAGAAAAGGAAAAATAAGTAACTACCATTGTTTTAATAGGAATTAACACTGTAAAAAACGAATGTAGTAAATACAAACGACATAGAAAATTTAACAAGAAAATGCGCAGAAGAAATAAGAAGAGAAAAGAAGGTAGGAAATAAACAACATTACAACACCTTTGTAAAAGGTGTAGAATTTTGTTAGCAAAGGCGCGGTAAAAATTATCAGAACAATAAACAAAGAACTCAAAACAGAGAACTAAAAATAGTTGTATTTTTACGTCAACAATTCAAAACTATGATTTCAAAAGAACAATTTAATAAAGAGTTAGCACTAATTATTGCCAATGCCATAAGAGAAGATGTAGGAGACGGAGACCATACGTCATTATCCTGTATTCCGGCAGATGCGCAAGGAAAAGCAAAATTGTTGGTGAAAGATGAAGGGATTATAGCAGGGGTAGAATTTGCCAAACAAGTATTTGCTTATGTAGATAAAGATTTAAAGGTAGAAACTTTATTAGAAGACGGTGCCAGAGTACAACACGGAGACGTAGTTTTTTATGTATCCGGAAAATCGCAATCCATACTACAGGCAGAACGATTGGTACTAAACGCCATGCAGCGTATGAGTGCCATTGCAACCAAAACCCGTTTTTTTGTTGATTTGTTAGAAGGTACCCATACCAAAATATTAGACACTCGTAAAACCACACCGGGAATCAGAGCTCTTGAAAAATGGGCAGTAAAAATAGGAGGAGGAGAAAATCATCGCTTTGCTTTATATGATATGGTAATGATTAAAGATAATCATATTGATTTTGCCGGAGGAATTACCCAAGCCATTACCAAAACAAAAAAGTACCTGGCAGAAAAAGGATTGGATATTAAAATTATTGTAGAAGCGCGTAATTTAGAAGAAATCAAAGAAATTTTAGCCAATGAAGGCGTGTACAGAATTTTAATAGATAACTTTAATTATGAAGATACCCGTAAGGCTGTAGCGCTAATAGGTGATGCTTGCTTAACAGAATCTTCAGGAGGTATTAATGAACATACCATACGAGAGTATGCAGAATGTGGGGTAGATTTTATTTCATCGGGCGCCTTAACACATTCGGTATACAATATGGATTTAAGTTTAAAAGCAGTAGAATAAAACAACTATACCCATGAATTTAACCTGTTTAAAATACGTATTAACCAGAGTTTTAATGTCACATCAAGTGGTTTTTCTGAGGTAAAGGAAGAACAATTGTATCGAGATGTTGTACTCATCAAATTCAGAATAGTAAGCACACAGTACCATGCTTATTTTAAACAGCTAAGTTTATACTGACCAATCAAAACAATAAATAAAAACAGATGAAAAAATACGTCATAGCAGCCACCGCTTTAGTGCTTATTACTTCATGTAACACTAAAACGAAAGAAGCTAAAAAAGAAACCACCATGAATACAACAGAAAATCCGTTATTGGTGAAAAGCACCTTAGATTACGGAGCACCGGATTTTACCAAAATAAAAAACAAACATTTTATGCCGGCCATACTAAAAGGAATGGAGGTACAGAATGAAGAAATAGCTAAAATAGTTAACAATACAGAAGCACCTACTTTTAAAAATACCATTTTAGCCTTAGAAGAAAGTGATCAATTATTAGATCAGGCAACCGCTGTTTTTTATGCCTTAGCAAGTGCTCATACCAATGATACTATAAAGGATAATGAAAAAGAGTTAGCGCCTAAATTTTCTAAACACAGTGATGAAATTTTATTAAACACTAAATTGTTTGAAAGAATCAAAACAGTGTATAATGAGTTAGCAACCTTACAGCTTGATGCTGAGTCTGAATACTTAGTAAAAGAGTATTACAAAAACTTTGTAAAAGCCGGAGCTAATTTAGCTGAAGACAAGAAAAAAGAACTGAAAGAAATTAATGCCGAGCTGGCAAGCTTATCTAATGACTTTGGAAAAAAACTATTAGATGCCAGCAAAAAAGGAGGGTTAATGGTTACTGACAAAGAGAAATTAAAAGGACTTTCTGAAGAAAAAATAAAGTCATTAGAAAAAGAAGGAACTTACGAAATTCAGTTAATCAATACCACTCAGCAACCATTACTTCAAACCTTAGAAGACAGGGCAACCAGAAAAGAGTTGTTTGAAAAATCAATTCACAGAACAGATGTCGGTGAATATAACACCAGTGAATTGGTAAAAAAAATGGTAACGTTACGCGCTAAAAAAGCGAAAATTTTAGGGTTTGATAACTATGCAAGCTGGAGTTTACAAGGTACCATGGCTTCAACACCGAACAAGGTTTTTGAAATGTTTAACGGTTTAATACCGGGCTCACTTGACAAAGCAGCTTCTGAAATTAAAGAAATTCAGGCAGAAATTAACAAAGATGGTAAAGACTTTACGTTAGCACCTTACGATTGGAACTACTATGCTGAAAAAGTAAGAAAATCAAAATACAACCTAAACGAAGATGAGGTTAAACAATATTTTGAATTAACCAATGTGTTAGAAAAAGGAGTTTTTTATGCGGCTACTAAGTTATACGGAATCACCTTTAAAAAACGTACCGATATACCAACCTATCATCCGGATGTAGTGGTGTATGAAATTTTTGAAGAAAACGGTACTCCGTTAGGATTGTTTTACGGAGATTATTTTGCAAGAGATAGCAAAAGAGGAGGTGCATGGATGAGTGCTTTTGTAAAACAAACCAAATTACGTAACCAAAAACCGGTAATTTATAACGTATGTAACTATACAAAACCGGCTGAAGGAGAACCTGCTTTAATTAGCTTTGATAATGTTGAAACAACGTTTCATGAATTTGGTCATGCCTTACACGGATTGTTTGGAAACCAACAATACGAGTCTATTTCCGGAACCAGTGTAGCCAGAGATTTTGTAGAGTTTCCGTCACAGTTTAATGAAAACTGGGCAACGCATCCGGAAGTATTACAAAACTATGCACTTCATTATAAAACCGGAGAGGTAATTCCGGAAGCATTGTTACAAAAAATTAAAAATGCCGGAACTTTTAATCAAGGATATTCAATTATAGAAAACCTATGTTCATCTAATTTAGATATGCAATGGCACACCATTTCGGCAGATACCGCTGTTGAAGATGTAGCAAAATTTGAAGAAGAAGCCTTGGCTAAAATGAAACTTAACGTGGCAGAAATTCCGCCAAGATACCGTTCAACCTATTTTGCTCATATATTCAGCGGAGGGTATGCAGCCGGATACTATTCGTATTTATGGACAGAAATGTTAAGCCACGATGCGTACGATTGGTTTAAGCATAACGGATTGTTAACGCGTGAAAACGGACAAAAATTCCGTGAGCAAATACTTTCTAAAGGTAATACTATGGACTACGCAGAAATGTATAGAGCGTTTACCGGAAGAGATCCGAAAGCTGAACCTATGCTTAAGGCAAGAGGGTTAAAATAAGAAGTTCACTACATGAACAATTATTATAGCAATGAACTATTTGAAAAAGTCAGTTTTACAAGTGAACAACTTAGTAAAACTGACTTTGAATCTTGCACTTTTAAAAATTGTGATTTCTCAGGATTACATATTATCGGATCAGAGTTTTTAGAGTGTGAGTTTATAGCATGTAATTTAAGTAATACCCGATTTAAAGGCAGTAGTTTTAAAGACGTACATTGCCGACAAACAAAGTTAGTAGGCGTAAAGTTTTTTGAAATAGATGCTTTTTTATTTAACATGAATTTTACCGGATGTCAACTAAACTTTAGTTCGTTTTATCAGCTTAGCATGCAAAAATTTCAGTTTACAGAGTGTCAAATGCAAGAGGTAGATTTTACAGAGGCAGATTTGCAATATGCCAACTTTGACCACTGTGATTTGAACGGAGCCATATTTGATACCACCAATTTGCAGCAGGCAAATTTTACAACAGCAGAAAACTTTAGTATTGATATAGAAAAAAATAAAGTACAGGGAGCTGCTTTTTCTAAAGAGAATGTTGTTAATTTATTAGAGAAATATAAAATAATTATATCGTAAATATAGCTAATACTTAAAAGGTTAAAAAACATAGCTGTACTTTGTAAAAAAGAAACGTATGTTTTATGAAAAAGATAGTTACGTTTTAAACGACTCATACAAATGTCTAAAATAATAGAAGAAAAACTAGAGAAAATTCCGGTAGTTAACATCATTGTAAAACTAATTAAAGAAATAAAAGTTCCCGGGTTAGAAGGAATGTCTTTATACGATGTTTTAGAAATGTACATAACAGGAATTGTCAGAGGAGCGTTAACCACAAGAGCCGGTGGAATTGCGTTTAGTTTTTTTATGGCTATTTTTCCGTTTCTGCTATTTATACTTACCCTAATTCCGTACATTCCTATTGATGGTTTTCAAGACGGATTATTTTCTTTAATTCAGGAAGTATTACCTCCAAAAACCTTTGATGCGGTTGACGGAGTTTTAAATGATATTTTAAACAATCAGTACGGAGGTTTATTATCTTTTGGTTTTTTAGCCTCTATTTTTTTAATGACCAACGGAGTTAATGCCATTTTTGGCGGATTTGAATATTCCTATCATGTAAAAGAATATCGAAACATTGTTAAAGCCTATATTATTTCGTTAGGAGTTTCTTTATTAATGTCATTATTCTTAATTATTACCGTAGTTTTTGTAATTCTATACCAAATAGCTTTGTCAAAAATTAATGAGAAAGGATGGTTCAATACCAACGATATGGATTTGTTTTATTACGGAAGAGGGTTTTTATTCCTGTTAATGATTTTTACAATTGTGTCTCTTTTATTCCGTTACGGAACCAAACAAGGAAAAGAAATACGTTTCTTTTCTGCCGGAGCCATCCTAACCACCGTAGTATCTATGTTTTCTTTTTATATTTTTGGAATTTACGTGGTAAAATTTGCTCAGTATAACCAGTTATACGGTTCTATCGGAACCTTATTAATTTTGATGCTGTTTGTATGGTTAAACGCCATTATTCTACTGCTCGGATTTGAATTGAATGCTACTATTTATCAATTAAAACGAAAAAATAAAACTTCTTAAATTCCCAATTAATTCAGATATTTGCCAGTTCAATTATTAATTACGAATCCGTAATTAATAATTCGTAATTGATAATTCGTAATTCGTAATTGATAATAAGTAATTAAAAAAAATATGAAACCAAGTATCCCAAAAGGAACCAGAGATTTTTCATCAACCGAAGTAGCCAAAAGAAACTATATTTTTTCTATGATAAAACATTCGTTTGAAAATTTTGGATTTCAACCTATAGAAACGCCAAGTTTTGAAAACTCTGAAACCTTAATGGGAAAGTATGGTGAAGAAGGAGATAGGCTCATCTTTAAAATTTTAAATTCCGGAGATTTTTTGAGTAAGGTAGATGAAACTATTTTAACTGAAAAAAACAGTCAGAAATTAACGCCTAAAATTTCAGAAAAAGCGTTACGTTATGATCTAACCGTGCCTTTTGCCCGTTACGTTGTACAACACCAAAACGAAATTACCTTTCCGTTTAAGCGCTATCAAATACAACCGGTATGGAGGGCAGACAGACCCCAAAAAGGTCGTTTCAGAGAGTTTTATCAATGTGATGCCGATGTGGTAGGAAGTACTTCTCTATGGCAAGAAGTTGAGTTTGTGCAATTATATGATACAGTTTTTAGTAAGTTAGGATTAGCAGGAACGACTATCAAGCTTAATAATCGTAAAATACTATCAGGAATAGCTGAGGTTATCGGAGCAAAAGATAAGTTAATAGATTTTACGGTTGCGTTAGATAAACTGGATAAAATAGGAAAAGAAGGCGTTGTTACCGAAATGCTTTCAAAAGGAATTACTCAAGAAGCTATTGATAAAGTAGATCCGTTATTTAATTTTTCCGGTTCTAATGCAGCTAAGTTAGCTTCTTTAGAAACTATGTTACAAGCTTCGGAAGAAGGATTAAAAGGAGTTGAAGAGTTGCGTTTTATTGTAAAAGCAATTGACGAATTAGAATTAACAACGGCTACGTTAGAGCTAGATGTTACTTTAGCTCGAGGATTGAATTATTATACAGGAGCTATTTATGAAGTAGCAGCCCCTAAAGAAGTACAAATGGGCTCTATAGGCGGAGGAGGAAGATATGACGATTTAACCGGTATTTTTGGTTTGAAAGATGTATCGGGTGTTGGAATCTCTTTTGGATTAGATAGAATTTATTTGGTAATGGAAGAGTTAGGACTGTTTGAAACGGTAGAGTTACCAAAGCCAAAAGTGTTGTTTTTAAACTTTAACGAAAACGAAAATTTAGCCAAAGTAAAAGCGATAAAAGCGTTACGAGAAAATAATATCAAAACAGAATTGTATCCGGATGTTGCGTTAAGTAATAACCAACAAAAGAAACAATGGAAATATGTAACTAATAGAGATATTGAATATGTGGTTACAGAGGTAGTAGATACTAAATTTACGGTAAAGAATATGCAAAGCGGAGAGCAGTATGTACTGTCAATAAATGAAATAGTTAATTTGATACAATAACATATTAGATTGTCGTATCTTTGCAAAATCAATTTTTTAAAATAATGTTCGAACTTAATAATAATATGAACGACGATAGAATTGACGAAATAGGAGAGAACCATGTGGGAACCTCAGCTAAAACACCTTTGCGTGCAGATGCTTTTGATATTTCGGACAAAGAAAAAATAGAAAGAATTCAGGAAAGTGTTAAGGATATTTTAGAAACACTAGGAATGGATTTAACTGATGATAGTTTAAAAGGAACACCTAAAAGAGTGGCTAAGGCTTTTGTAAATGAATTATTCATGGGGTTAAACCCGGCAAATAAGCCAAGCGCTTCTACTTTTGAAAATAATTATAATTATGGTGAAATGTTAGTAGAAAAAAACATTGTAGTTTATTCTACTTGCGAGCACCATTTACTACCTATAGTTGGTAGAGCACACGTAGCCTATATTTCTAACGGTAAAGTAATTGGACTTTCTAAAATGAATAGAATAGTAGAGTATTTTGCTAAAAGACCTCAGGTACAAGAGCGTTTAACGATGCAAATAGTTCAGGCAATGCAAGAGGCTTTAGGAACTGATGATGTAGCTTGTGTGATTGATGCTAAACATTTATGTGTAAACTCTCGAGGTATTAAAGATATTGAGAGTAGTACCGTAACAGCAGAGTTTGGAGGAAAGTTTAAAGAGAAAGAAACGAAAAAAGAATTCTTAGGGTATTTACAAATGGAAACAAATTTCAATTAGTAAATACTTGAAATTACAATAAAAAAAAACAGGCTTTATTAAAGCCTGTTTTTTTCTTTTAAAAGAAAAAAGCTTAGTAAAAACTAAGCTTTTTGAAATTTATCTCATCTCTTTATATAGATTTCTATATTCAGTTGCTTTGTCAGACATTTCTAAAACTTCGTAGATGTTCATTAAAGTTTTAACAGTATCTATACTTCTGCTTAAGCTATCTGCTTTTTCTAAGTATGGTAAAGCTTCTTTGTAAACTTCTTTTTGTTTTAAAGCTAACTCATCATACTTTTTAAAGTTAGATAAATTCTTATTCATTTCTTCAACAATCGCCTTGTCTTTATCTAATACAGAAACAGCTAAGTTCATGTAAGCATCAGCATAATCTGGCTTTAATTCAATAGCTTTTTCGTAATATTTCTTAGCATCGTCAATTCTACCTTGATTAAAATTTACTACACCTAAATTATAGTATAATGTAGGGTTGTTCGGATCTAATGAAATAGCTTCTTGCATTAACTCACCAAACTTGTCCATTCTTTTCATCTCAATATATAATTGAGCTTCATTTAAGATAAGGTTTAAGTCTTTCGGGTTTGATTTACGAGCTTCAGCCATGGCTGCAATAGCCTCTTCATTTTTACCTTGTTCTTTTAAAATTAAGGCAATGTTTTTAATAATTGTAGAAGCTTTAGATTCTGATTTTTGATCTTCCGGTTTTATATATTGCTTAGATTTAACCATTAAATCTCTTTGAGATTTTGATCCTAAATTTTCTACTTTACCTGTTAATTTATTAGTTGCTAAGTATTGAGTTTCAATGCCAGTATATCCTATATCTTTAAGTTCTTTGTAATACTGTAAAGCTTTTTCGTAATCTTTCGCTTGCGTGTAAGCAACGGCCGCATTGTAAGCAAAAGAAGTGTCTCTTGGGCTTAACTGATATGTTAAATAGAAATTTTCACCAGCGGCTTTATAATCACTCCCCTCGTTATATAACTGAATAGCTTTGTTAGAAACATCTTGAATCATTTTATTCAAAATAGGAGCTGCATCACCTGAGTATTTATTGCTACCTGTTTTTTCTTCAAAAGCTAATAAAGTATTAAAAGCATCTGCAGCTGTTTTATAATCCATTTTAGAAGCATGCGCTTGACCTTTTAGGAAATAAAACTTTGATTTGTATTTATCATCAGCATTTTCAATTAACTTTTCTGCTGCAGAAAGAGATGAAATTGCTCCATTAAAATCTTGGTTCTTAATAGCTTTCTCAGCAGCTTTAAGTTCTGCTTTTTGTGCAAAAGCACCTAATGATGCTACTCCTAATGAAAGAGCTAAAATCTGTTTTTTCATTCTTGTTTATTATTTATTGTTGTTCTTGGTTCTCGTTATTGGTGTTTTCAATTTCCGTGCCATTTTCATTTTCGCTTTCGTCTTCTTCTTCATGCATAACTTTGGCTACAGCGGCAATACTATCGTTATCTTTAATGTTAATTAAACGAACTCCTTGTGTAGCACGTCCCATAACTCTTAAATCTTCTACGGCCAATCTGATAGTAAGCCCTGATTTATTAATAATCATTAAATCGTTAGAATCATCAACATTTTTAATGGCTACTAAATTACCTGTTTTTTCAGAAATATTTAATGTTTTTACACCTTTACCTCCACGGTTGGTAATTCTGTAGTCTTCAAGTTTAGAGCGTTTACCATAACCTTTTTCAGAAACTACTAAAATATTACTTTCCATATCATCAACAGAAACCATTCCAACCACTTCATCATGATCATTTTGAAGTGTAATACCTCTTACTCCGGATGCAGTTCTACCCATTGGTCTTGTTTTTTCTTCTTCAAAACGAATGGTTTTACCTGATTTTAAAGCAAGCATAACCTGGCTATCTCCGGTAGTTAATTTAGCTTCAAGTAATTCATCACCATCTTTAATCGTTATGGCGTTAATACCATTAGCTCTTGGACGTGAGTATTGCTCAAGCGGAGTTTTCTTAACTTGTCCTTTTTTGGTAGCCATAATAACATAATGATTGTTGATGTATTCTTCATCTTTTAAATCACCGGTTACTAAGAAGGCTTTTACCTTATCATCTTGTTCTATATTAATAAGGTTTTGAATAGCTCTACCTTTAGTGTTTTTACCACCTTCCGGAACTTCATAAACGCGCATCCAGAATACTTTACCTTTTTGAGTAAAGAACATCATATATTGGTGGTTTGTAGCTACAAATAAGTGCTCAAGGAAGTCCTCATTACGAGTAGTAGCTCCTTTTTGACCTCTACCACCTCTGTTTTGAACTTTATATTCGTCTAAATTGGTTCTTTTTAAATAACCTGCATTAGAAATGGTAACAACTACTTGAGAGTTAGGAATCATGTCTTCAATACGCATGTCTCCACCAGCATATTCAATTACTGAACGACGTTCATCACCATACTTCTCTTTAACCTGAATTAATTCTTCTTTGATAATACTGTAGCGTCTTGGCTCATTAGCAAGTATATCTTTTAAATCAGTAATTGTTTTAATTATCTCATCATATTCAGCACGTAACTTGTCTTGTTCCAGACCTGTTAACTGACGTAAACGCATTTCAACAATAGCTCTGGCTTGAATTTCAGTTAATTCAAATCGTTCAATTAACTTTTCACGAGCCTCATCAGCATTAGCTGAACCTCTAATGATAGCAATTACTTCATCAATATTATCAGAAGCAATGATAAGTCCTTCTAAAATATGAGCACGCGCTTCTGCTTTTTTCAGTTCAAATTCTGTTCTTCGAACAATTACTTCATGACGGTGTTCAACAAAATAATGAATTAACTGTTTTAAGTTTAATTGTTCCGGACGACCTTTTACTAAAGCAATATTGTTAACGCTAAAAGAAGTTTGTAGCGGAGTATACTTGTAAAGCTTGTTTAAAACAATATTAGGTACAGCATCACGCTTTAATACGTAAACAACACGCATTCCTTTTCTGTCAGACTCGTCACGAATACTGGAAATTCCTTCCAATTTCTTTTCATTAACTAAATCTGCCGTTTTTTTAATCATTTCAGCTTTATTTACCTGATAAGGTATTTCTGAAACAATAATACACTCACGACCTTTGATTTCTTCAATAGAAGCTTTACCTCTAATTACAATACGACCACGCCCTGTATGAAAAGCATCACGAACTCCATCATAACCATAAATAGTTCCTCCGGTAGGGAAGTCAGGTGCTGTAACATACTGCATTAACTCGTCTATCTCAATATCTCTGTTATCAATATAAGCAATAGTACCGTTAATAACCTCAGTTAGGTTGTGCGGAGCCATGTTAGTAGCCATACCAACGGCAATACCTGATGCTCCATTTACTAAGAGGTTAGGAATACGAGTAGGAAGTACTGTAGGTTCCTGTAAAGTATCGTCAAAATTTAATTTATGATCAACAGTTTCTTTTTCAATATCAGATAACATTTCTTCTGATATTTTTTGCATACGCACCTCAGTATAACGCATTGCTGCCGGGCTATCTCCGTCAATTGATCCAAAGTTTCCCTGACCGTCTACCATTAAGTAACGTACATTCCAATCTTGAGCCATACGAACCATAGAATCATAAACAGAAGTATCTCCATGTGGGTGATATTTACCCAGTACTTCTCCTACAACTCTAGCTGATTTTTTATAGGCTCCTGTAGCTTTAATTCCTAACTCATGCATTCCGAATAAAACTCTACGATGTACTGGTTTTAAACCGTCACGAACATCCGGTAAAGCTCTAGATACAATTACCGACATTGAGTAGTCGATATATGCTGATTTCATTTGTTCTTCAATGTTGATAGGAATCAACTTTTCGCCATCTGCCATATATTTTTCTTTAAAATATTAGTACTCTTTATTCTATAAAAAAATGAATTATAAAATATAAAACTCCTTCAAAGTTTGTTTAAAAAAGCCTGTGTTTTCTAAAACATTGCAAGATACAACAATGCCAAGTTTTACACAAAGTTTGAGCTTAGAGTTTTACGTTAGTTATCAACAATTTTAACAGGAAAGTTATTGTTTTAGTATGAATTTGTATTTCTTTTTAAAAAGTCATTATGTCATTAGGCTACTTTATGGCATCTTTTTTGTATTTTTATAAGAAAAATCTAACTAACTTTACACAGAGACACAAATTAAATTTATGGACGATAATTTTTCACCACAAGTTAGAGATGTGATTACTTTCAGTAAAGAAGAGGCTTTAAGATTAGGGCACGACTTTATTGGAACAGAGCATTTGCTTTTAGGATTAATAAGAAAAGGAGATGGAAAAGCGATTGATATCTTAACTACATTTGATGTAGATTTAGATTTGGTACGTAACAAATTAGAAAAACTGAATCCTTCTTCCCCTTCATTAGGAAACAATCAAAAAAAGAGCTTACATCTAACAAGACAAGCAGAGAAAGCAATAAAAACAACGTTTTTAGAGGCTAAATTATATCAAAGCAATTCTATTGATACGGCGCATTTGTTGTTGTGTATCTTACGCAATGAGAATGATCCGACTACAAAGTTATTGCAGAAATACGATATAGATTACGAACAGGCAAAAGCTTTATACAAAGAGTTACATGTAGAAGATTATTCTTCTAGTCCGATGGCAGAAACGCCTTCAGATGATGAGTTTACAGATGATAAGGCTAATCCTTTCGGACAACAATCTCAAAGAGGAAAACAGGCTAAAAAAACAAAAACACCTGTATTAGATAATTTTGGAAGAGACTTAACTGCTCTAGCAGAAGAAGGTAGGTTAGATCCTGTTGTAGGAAGGGTAAAAGAAATTGAAAGAGTTTCTCAAATATTAAGTCGCCGTAAAAAGAATAACCCAATGCTTATTGGTGAACCAGGAGTTGGTAAGTCAGCCATAGCAGAAGGTTTAGCACTACGAATTGTTAATAGAAAGGTATCTAGAATTCTTTTTGATAAGCGCATCGTATCTCTAGATTTGGCTAGTTTAGTTGCCGGAACAAAGTATAGAGGGCAGTTTGAAGAGAGAATGAAAGCTTTAATGAATGAGCTTGAAAAAAATGACGATATCATTTTATTTATAGATGAGATTCATACCATAGTTGGGGCTGGAGGAGCTACCGGATCATTAGATGCTTCAAACATGTTAAAGCCGGCTTTAGCTAGAGGAGAAATTCAATGTATAGGGGCTACAACTTTAGATGAATATCGTACAAATATTGAAAAAGACGGAGCTCTAGAACGTCGTTTTCAAAAAGTAATTGTTGATCCTACCTCTGTAGAAGAAACAATTCAAATATTACATAATATTAAAAGTAAGTATGAATCACATCACCATGTAAATTATACAGATCAGGCTATTGAAGCTTGTGTAAAGCTTACGAATCGTTATATGACAGACAGATATTTACCGGACAAAGCTATTGATGCTCTTGATGAAGCCGGATCTCGTATACATATAACCAATATTGTTGTACCACAACAAATCTTAGAGTTAGAGGCTAAGTTGGAAGAGATAAGAGTACGTAAAACAAAAGCAGTAAGCGGACAGAAATATGAAGAGGCTGCTAAATTACGTGATGATGAGAAGAATTTAGAAATGGCCTTAGAATCAGCTCAAAACCAATGGGAAGAAGATTCTAAGTTACACAGAGAAACCGTTACCGAAGATAATGTTGCTGAAGTAGTTTCTATGATGACCGGAATACCGGTGAATAGGGTTGCCGAGGCTGAAAGTACTCGTTTAGCAGAATTACCAAACTTAATAAAAGGTAAGGTTATTGGGCAAGATGATGCTGTATCTAAAGTAGTAAAAGCTATTCAACGTAACAGAGTAGGGTTAAAAGATCCGAATAAGCCAATTGGTTCTTTCATTTTCTTAGGATCAACCGGGGTAGGTAAAACGCAATTAGCTAAAGTCCTTTCTCGTGAATTATTTGATTCTGAAGACTCATTAATCAGAATAGATATGAGTGAGTATATGGAAAAATTTGCCATTTCTCGTTTAATTGGAGCACCTCCGGGATATGTAGGATATGAAGAGGGAGGACAGTTAACAGAAAAGGTTCGTAGAAAGCCATATTCTGTAGTGTTATTAGATGAAATAGAGAAAGCGCATCCGGATGTATTTAATATGTTATTACAGATTTTAGATGATGGACATATTACGGATAGTTTAGGTAGAAAAATTGACTTTAGAAACACAATCATTATTATGACTTCAAATATTGGGGTTCGTAAGCTAAAAGATTTTGGAGGAGGAGTTGGTTTTGGAACGGCGTCTAAAAAAGAACAAGAAGATGCTCATGCTAAAAGTGTTATTGAAGGAGCATTAAAGAAAACTTTTGCACCTGAGTTCTTAAATCGTGTTGATGATGTGATTATTTTTAACGCACTTGAGCGTGAAGATATTCATAAAATTATTGATATTGAGTTGAAGAAATTACTGTCACGTATTTCTGATTTAGGATATCATTTAACACTAAGTGAAAAAGCTAAAGATTATATTGCAGATAAAGGTTTTGATAAGCAATATGGTGCCCGACCTTTAAAGAGAGCAATTCAGAAATATATTGAAGATGCTTTAGCAGAAGAAATAGTAAGTGCTAAATTAGATGAAGGCGATTCTATTTTTATGGATCTTGATGATGAAACAAAGAGATTAAGTATAAAAATAGAAAAAGGTGAGAAATCACAAGAAACCAGAACCGAAATAGACGAAGAGTAAGATAAAAAAAAGGGATTGAAAATTTTCAATCCCTTTTTTATTAAATAAAACGTTTTATAACTCTGAGTTTATGTGTGTGTTGATGGGTGTCAACATTATAAATACCGCTATGATCAAGTTTGTCAATACGAACCTTGCCATGAGCATGAATAATATTGTAATCGTTCATGATGATTCCTACGTGTGTAATAACTCCATCTTCGTTATCAAAAAAAGCTAAATCACCGGGTTCACTTTCTTCAATAAAACTTAAAACTTCTCCCTGTGTAGCCTGTTCTTTAGCATCTCTGAGTATAGAATATCCACATAATTTATATACGGTTTGTGTAAAACCGGAACAATCAATCCCGAAAGGAGATTTACCACCCCATAAATAAGGAACGTTTAAAAATAAATAAGCGGTTTCTATAATAGAGGTTTTTGATAAAATAGCATCTCTAACTCTTCCCTCGTATACATACGTATGATTGTTTATATGTAACGAGTTATTTTTAAAGAAAGGTAAATGAGCTCCTAAAGGTATAGTGGTTAAATTGTTGGTGTTATCGGTAATAAAATCGATAAGCTCACCTGCGTAATGTTTTTTGTTTTCTGATAAAAGTTGGTAATCTTCTTCAGAAATTTCTTGGTATTGTTTGTTATCTATATAGCCTTCATATCCGTCAAAAGACAGTTTAATTTTACTCCACTTCTTATCTTTTTCAAGAATTGAAAAATACTCGCCAAATAAAACTTGGTTTACCATTTCAGAAGTATCTGTAGGAGCTAGGCGTAGAGGTACAATACTAAGATTACAAATTCCAAACATTAATTAAGAGGTGCTTTTATAATTAAATTTTTTCAATAACCATTGCGCTGGCACCACCACCACCATTACATATACCGGCAGCTCCAATTTTAGCATTATTTTGCTTTAAAATAGAAGTTAAAGCAATAATAATTCTGGCACCGGAAACGCCTAGCGGGTGACCTAAAGAAACGGCTCCTCCATTAACATTTACTTTATCTGCAGATAAATTTAAAATTTTCATATTGGCTAACCCTACTACTGAAAAGGCTTCGTTTAATTCAAAATAATCTACCTCTTCAATAGCAACCCCGGCTTTGGCTAAGGCTTTAGGTAAAGCTTTGGCAGGAGCAGTAGTAAACCATTTTGGTTCATGAGCAGCATCTGCATATCCTTTTATTTTAGCTAAAGGTGTAATTCCTAATTCTTTTGCTTTATCCGCAGACATTAATACTAATGCAGCCCCACCATCATTAATGGTTGAAGCGTTAGCAGCAGTAACAGTACCTTCTTTAGTGAAAGCCGGACGAAGAGAAGGAATTTTATCCATTCTTACATTTTTATATTCTTCATCTTCTTCAAAGATTAATGGTTCACCTCTACGTTGAGGAACTTCAACCGGTACAATTTCATCAGCAAATTTACCTTCGCTCCAAGCTTTAGCAGATCTATTATAAGATTCTATAGCAAAAGCATCTTGATCTTCTCTTGAAAAATGATATTCAGTAGCACAATCATCAGCACAAACTCCCATGGCAACTTGATCATAAGCATCAACTAAACCATCTTTTTGCATACCATCTTCCATTTTTATAGGTCCAAATTTGCTTCCAACTCTTGCATATTGATAGTGAGGTATCATACTCATATTTTCCATTCCTCCGGCTACTACGATATCTGCATCTCCTAAAGCAATAGTTTGAGCAGCTAACATAATAGATTTCATTCCTGATGCACATACTTTGTTTACGGTAGTACAAGGAACGGTATTAGGAATACCCGCATATATAGCAGCTTGACGAGCCGGAGCTTGTCCTAATCCAGCAGAAACCACATTTCCCATAAAAACTTCTTCAACCATTTCCGGTTGTAAGTTTATTTTATCTAAAGCTCCTTTTATAGCAATAGCGCCTAGTTTTGGAGCAGGTATAGTTGATAAGGTACCTAAAAAACTTCCTATTGGAGTTCTTGCAACTGATGCGATAACTACTTCTTTCATATCTTGAATTTGTATTTTCGTTAATTTAAGTCTTGCGAAAATAACTATTTTATAGCAAGTACTCAAATAATACAGAAAGGTTATCTTTACGTTTTAAAACTTAAAAATGAATACAATTATTAATAAACTGTATAAAAACAATGCTATTGTATATAAAGTTCTATTGTTTTTAATTACAGCTGTTGCCATTGTTTATCTGTTTCCAAGAGGAGGACAGTTTAAGTACGATTTTGTTTTAGGAAAACCGTGGCAATACGATAATTTATATGCTCCTTTTGATTTTGCTATTTATAAAAGTGAACAGGAAATAGAAAAAGAAAAAGAGTTAATGCAACTTGAAAGTAAAAAGTACTTTGCTTTTAATGATGAGATAAAGCAGAAAGTTATTAGTCAGTTTCAACAGCAAATAGGTATTTTGCCAATATCAGACTCATTAACGGTAAAAGAGGTTAATGAAATGATGAAAAGAGGAGTTTCAATCATTAATCTTATTTATCAATATGGTTTTATTAATGAGAAAAATAATGAAAACTATGTAAGAGATAAAAATGAAATAGTAGTTCTTAGACGTGGAAATTCTGTGGAAAATATTTTGTTTTCTAAGTTAGTCCAATCAAATGATATTTTACCAATTATTGATAATAAAATTCAAGATTTAAGCGCTTCTAAACAGCAAATTATGCTAAGTACTTTAGCAAATGTGCTAAAGCCTAATGTGGCTTTTGATGATAAGTTTACAACAAAAGAGCTTGAAGAGGCCTTGAAAAATATTTCTTATACAAAAGGAATGGTGTCTAAGGGAGAACTTATTATACTAAAAGGTGATATTGTAGAAGGGAAGCGATATAATGTGCTTAAATCTTTTCAATTAGCATCGCAATCAACTATTTGGTCAAAATCAAACTATAGTTGGATTGTTTTTGGATATGCTGTTTTAGTATCGTTGGCATTGCTAATGTTATTATTGTTTTTACAGCGTTATCGCCTTGAGATTTATAATGATAATAACAAAGTAACCTTTATCTTTTTTAATGTGTTTGTTATGATTCTTGTGCAAACTCTGGTGGTTAAAGCGAATGTAGATTACTTATATGTGGTTCCGTTAAGTATCTTGCCTATTGTTTTAAAAGCGTTTTTTGACGCTCGTTTAGGGTTGTTTACTCATGTATTAACGGTTTTGTTATTGGGTTTTATTGTGCCTAATAGTTTTGAGTTTATTTATTTACACATTATAGCCGGAATAGTTACCATTTTAACCGTTTCTGAGCTATACAAGAGAGCAAACCTGTTTATTTCAATTGGACAAATAACCCTTATTTATATGATAACTTATTTGGCTTTTTCAATTTTAAAAGAAGGAAATGCAGATGAAATTAACTGGTTATATTTTGGATTATTTGCAGCAAACGGATTGTTATCTTTCTTAGCCGTATTTTTTATTTATTTCTATGAAAAAGTTTTTGGATTGGTGTCTGATGTAACCTTATTAGAGCTTTCAAATACAAATTCAAAGCTTTTAAGAGAGCTAAATGAAAAAGCCCCGGGAACCTTTCAACATTCAATGCAAGTGGCAAATTTAGCTGAAGCTGCTGCTAATGAGATAGGAGCAAACTCAATGTTAGTAAGAACAGGAGCTTTGTATCATGATATAGGAAAAATGGTAAACCCTATGTATTTCATAGAAAACCAATCTACTGGAGTAAATCCGCATAACGATTTGTCTCCAAAAGATAGCGCTCGTATTATTTTAGATCATGTAATTAAAGGCATTGAAATAGCAAAAAGGAATAAACTTCCGGATAGAATTATAGATTTTATACGAACACATCACGGAACAAGTGTAGCGTATTATTTTTATAAGAAAGAACTAGATGATAATCCGAATACGGAGATAGATATTAAGAAATTTCAATATCAAGGACCTATTCCTTTTTCAAAAGAAACAGCAATATTAATGATGTGTGATGCTGCTGAAGCGGCTTCTAAAAGTTTAAAAGAACCTACTGCTCAAAAAATAGATGAGTTAATAGATAAGATTGTAGAAAAGCAAAAAAACGATAATCAGTTTATAAATTCGGATATTACTTTTAGAGAAATAGAAAAAATTAAAAAAATTATTAAGAATAAGTTGATGAATATCTATCACTTACGAGTTGAGTATCCAGATTAGTGAAATTTTTTAGCAAAAAAGTTTGTGAGAACGTTTAAATAGTTATAGATTTGCACTCGCAATTTTTAGTTCACGCTTCGGCAAAGAATTAAGGAGAGGTGGCAGAGTGGTAATGCAGCAGCCTGCTAAGCTGTCATCGTTTTTCGATGCCCGGGTTCGAATCCCGGTCTCTCCGCAAAAAATTGTAGATAACCATTTATCGGGGTGTAGCGTAGCCCGGTTATCGCGCCTGGTTTGGGACCAGGAGGTCGCAGGTTCGAATCCTGCCACCCCGACGGTAATGGTCGCGTAGCTCAGTTGGATAGAGCATCTGCCTTCTAAGCAGACGGTCACAGGTTCGAATCCTGTCGCGATCACAATAAGCCTTACTGGAAACAGTAAGGTTTTTTTGTTTTATAGAAATAGCTTAGTGTAATTATAAAATAAAAAAAAGAAAGCTCCCGAAGGAACTTTCCTAAATTAGCCAAAATTAATTTCAATCCCCTAAATTGCCTTTGGATAAGTATAACAAATTCAAGAGGTTTTACCCTACCATAAAAGCAAAAAAATAATTAGTTTACTAAAAAAGACTGTTAATGTCGTTTTTACCTCAAAAGATATAAGGCTTATTAACAAAAATTTAAAGAAGGAAATTGATTTTTTTGTATCTTTGTATCTGAAAATGAAGCAAAAAATCCATAAAATATCAGCTATATTTATGAGCATTGTAGTATTACTTTCTACAATGTCATTTACTTTTGATAAGCATTTTTGTGGAGATATGTTAGTGGACACCGCATTATTTGCTAAAGCAGATACTTGTGGAATGGAAGTTGTAAACCAGCAAAAAAATACAACAGAATGTTCCATTACTAAAAAAGGTTGCTGTTCAAATAAAAAAGTAGTTGTTGAAGGACAAAAAGAGTTAAAACAATCGGTAGATACTTTAACGTTCCAACAACAAATTTTTATAGCTTCATTTGTTTATGCCTACGTTACTACATTTAGTGAATTACATAATAAAGTAATTCCGTTTCAATACTATACACCTCCGCAAGTCGTCAAAGATATACACTTGTTAGATGAGGTATTCTTAATATGATTTTTTAAACAATAAGCGAGTTCATTCTTTGATTTTTATCATGGAATGTATATCTGTATTTGGTGTTTAACACCTATGTTTTATTGTTTAAATTATCACAATATGTTGCATAAAAGCATTAAATTTTTAATAGAAAATAAGTTGGTAGCCGTATTACTACTCGTCCTTTTTTTAGGTTGGGGTATAGTACATGCACCATTTCAATGGGAAACCGGGTTTTTACCTACAAATCCCGTGGCTGTTGATGCCATTCCCGATATAGGAGAGAACCAACAAATTGTCTTTACGAAATGGGAAGGACGCTCTCCACAAGATATAGAAGATCAAATAACATATCCATTAACAACTACCTTATTAGGAATACCGGGAGTAAAAACCATACGAAGTTCTTCTATGTTTGGTTTTTCAAGTATCTATATCATTTTTGAAGAGGATATAGAGTTCTATTGGAGTAGATCTCGAATCCTTGAAAAACTAAATTCGCTTCCGTCAGGCTTATTGCCTAATGATGTAAGCCCTACTTTAGGGCCTGATGCTACCGGATTAGGACAAATATTTTGGTATACCTTAGAAGGAAGAGATGAAAAAGGAAATGTAACCGGCGGTTGGGATTTACATGAATTACGAAGTATACAAGATTATTATGTAAAGTATGCCTTATCGGCGGCTAGTGGAGTTTCAGAAGTGGCCTCTATCGGAGGGTATGTTCAGGAATATCAAATTGACGTGAATCCTGAATTAATGCGTCAGTATTCAATAAGTTTACAGCAAATTGTTAAAGCAGTCAAAGAAAGCAATCAGGATGTTGGAGCACAAACTACTGAAATCAATCAGGCGGAATACCTGGTTAGAGGTTTAGGGTATGTAAAATCGATAGCTGATATAGAAAATGCAGTAGTGAGTTCTGAAAATTACACACCTATCAAAATAAAAGATGTAGCCAAAGTAACCTTAGGCGCTATGACTCGTAGAGGAGTTTTGGATAAAGAAGGAGCTGAGGTTGTAGGTGGAGTAGTTGTAGCACGTTACGGAGCTAATCCGTTAGAAGTAATTACTAATGTAAAGGAAAAGATAAAGGAAATAGCTTCTGGCTTACCTTCAAAAAAATTAAAAGATGGTAGTACTTCTCAGTTAACCATTGTTCCTTTTTATGATCGCACAGAACTGATTCATGAAACATTAGAAACTTTAAATGAAGCTTTAACATTGGAAATCTTAATTACCATTTTGGTAATAGTGGTTATGGTATTCAATTTACGAGCCTCTGTGTTAATTTCCGGATTATTACCCATAGCTGTATTAATGGTGTTTATAGCCATGAAAGCTTTTGGTGTAGATGCTAACATTGTAGCACTTTCAGGAATAGCCATTGCTATAGGTACCATGGTAGATGTAGGCGTCATACTGTCTGAAAATATTATTAGACATTTAGAACAAAACAAGGAAAAGCTTCCTATTAATACATTAGTTTACAGTGCAACTACTGAGGTTTCAGGAGCTATTATCACGGCAGTAATGACAACTGTTATCAGTTTTATTCCGGTGTTTACTATGATAGGAGCAGAAGGTAAATTGTTTAGACCGTTAGCTTTTACTAAAACTTTTGCATTAATAGCTTCTATTATCGTAGCATTGTTTTTAATACCGCCATTTGCAGCTGCTATTTTTAAAAATAGCATAGTAACCAATAAATTGAAATATGCAATCAACGGTCTTTTAATTTTTCTGGGAATTACAGGTTTAATTTACGGACATTGGTTAGGAATAGGAATTGTTGGTTTTGGCGTTATAGGAATGTTGGTGCTTCTGGAGAAAATTCCATATCGAAAGGCTAATAAATTAAACATTCTAGTATCAGCACTAATTATAGTAGGATTGTTGGCAGCTTATTGGCGTCCTTTAGGAGTTGAAAGAAGTGTTTTTTTAAATAGCATTTTTGTAGGAATTATCTGTTTTGGAATTTTGGGGATTTTTAATCTTTTCCAGAAATATTATGCAGCTATTTTGCAATGGGCATTGGAAAACAAAATCTTGTTTTTAACCATTCCGGTAACTGTGTTGATTTGCGGATTTCTTATTTTCAAAAACACAGGAAAAGAATTTATGCCTTCTTTAAATGAAGGGTCGTTCTTGTTAATGCCAACGTCAATGCCTCATTCCGGAGTGGAAGAAAATAAAAGAGTGTTACAACAGTTAGATATGGCTGTGGCAACTATTCCTGAAATAAAAACGGTAGTAGGAAAAGCTGGTAGAACCGAGTCTGCATTAGACCCAGCGCCCATGTCTATGTATGAAAACATTATTTTATACAAACCCGAATATATTTTAAACTCAGAAGGAAAACGCCAACGATACAAAGTGAATGATAAAGGTTGGTTTGTTCTTAAAAATGGTGAAGCTGTAGCCAATCCTAATACCACAGATGAGGTTACTTCAATTATTGGTTTTTCGGAAGTAGTTGCAGATGATTTAATAGAAGATCCAAACGGAGAGTTCTATAGAAATTGGCGTCCGGAAATTAAATCACCGGATGATATTTGGAATGAAATAGTGAAAGTAACAAAACTTCCGGGGGTAACCTCAGCTCCTAAATTACAACCTATTGAAACCCGATTGGTAATGTTACAAACGGGGATGCGTGCTCCTATGGGAATTAAGGTGAAAGGACAAGATTTAAAACAAATTGAGGCTTTTGGCTTGGAGTTAGAACATATATTAAAAGAAGTTGAAGGGGTAAAAAAGGAAGCTGTTTTTGCAGATAGAATTGTTGGAAAACCTTATCTATTGATAGATATTGATAGAGAAAAAATAGCCCGTTACGGTATTTCTATTCAAACAGTACAAGAAGTACTTAAAGTAGCGGTTGGAGGTATGCAATTAACCCAAACGGTGGAAGGAAGAGAGCGTTATGGAATTCGAGTACGATATCCTAGAGAGTTACGTTCTAGTCCTGATGATTTAGAAAATATATACATACCGGTATCTAAAGGAAGTCCGGTTCCTTTAAGTGAATTAGCAACCATTCGTTATGAACAAGGTCCTCAGGTTATTAAAAGTGAAGATACTTTTTTAATTGGTTATGTGTTATTTGATAAAATGGCAGGATATGCCGAAGTGAATGTTGTAGAAACAGCCCAAAAGGCAATTCAAGCGAAAATAAATGCGGGCGAATTGGTTGTACCTAAAGGAGTGTCATATCAATTTACAGGAACCTATGAAAATCAGCTAAGAGCAGAGAAAACTTTATCAGTTGTGGTTCCGTTAGCTTTACTAATTATTTTCTTAATTCTATATTTTCAATTCAAGTCCGTAACTACTTCATTAATGGTGTTTACAGGGATTGCAGTAGCATTTGCCGGAGGCTTTATTATGATGTGGTTATATGGTCAAGGCTGGTTTTTAAATTTTAGTGTATTCGGACAAAATTTAAGAGAACTATTTCGAATGCATCCTATTAATTTAAGTGTAGCCGTTTGGGTTGGTTTTATAGCCTTGTTTGGAATTGCTACAGATGATGGAGTAGTAATGGCCACTTACTTAAAACAATCGTTTGAAAAAGATAAACCACAAAGTATTGAAGCCATAAGAAGTGCTGCTTTGCAGGCCGGAAATAAACGAATCAGAGCTTGTTTAATGACGACAGCCACTACCATTTTGGCATTATTACCGGTGTTAACTTCTACTGGAAGAGGAAGCGATATTATGATTCCTATGGCAATACCAAGTTTTGGCGGAATGATTATAGATGTAACTTCTTATTTCATAGTACCGGTATTGTATAGCTGGCGAGAAGAATTTTTATTCAAACGTGAACAAGCTACTAAAACAACAAGTTTATGAGAGCAAAGAAAATCAAAAATATACTAATGGGATTGTGTTTGTTTTTTATAGGAAAAACACAAGCACAAGAATTACAAGTGTTGCTAGACGAAGCTTTACAGAATAACCCTCAAATAGAACAATTTGAACATCAATATAAACGTATTTCAGAGAAAAAAGAAGAGGTAAATTCGTTACCTAACACAGAGGTAGGTGTAGGAGTTTTTGTAAGTACTCCGGAAACAAGAACAGGAGCACAACTTTTTAAGCTTTCTGCAAAACAAATGTTACCTTGGTTCGGAACTATTACTGCCAGAGAAAATTATGTGACAACGTTAGCAGAAGCCAGTTATCAGGATATTGTAATAACAAAACGTAAATTAATAAATGCGGTTTCTCAGTTATACTATAAGCTCTATGAAAATAAAGCCAAGCAAAAAGTATTAGAGGAGAATAACCAATTATTAAGTACGTATGAGAAACTGGCATTAACTTCATTAGAAGTTAATAAAGCTTCTGCTGTTGACATTTTAAAATTACAAATGCGTCAAAATGAAATAGCACAACAAAAAGAAGTGTTGCAAGAACAACTTCTTGGAGAGCAAGCATCTTTAAATAAGTTGTTAAACAGAAATGCTGCCACGGTTATTAATGTGATAGATACTTTGGAGTTACCTATGAACACCGAAAAAATCTCTGCAGAAAATTTGGCAATACATCCGGAATTGGTGAAGTATGATAAATTATATGCTTCAGTAACGCAATCGGAATTATTGAATAAAAAAGAAGAGAAGCCAATGATTGGATTTGGAATCGATTATATTAATGTAGAAAAAAGACCTACTATGGATTTCAATGATAACGGTAAAGATATTGTAATGCCTATGGTATCGTTATCCATTCCAATTTTTAACAAAAAGTACAGTTCGGTTAGCAAACAAAATAAATTAAAACAAGAAGAAATCACTTCACAAAAACAAGAAAGACAAAACGTGTTAGAAGCTTCTTTACAAAATGCATTAGCCAAGCGTAATGCAGCTATGATAACGTATCGTACACAAGTTAAAAATTTGAAGCAAGCAAAAAATGCAGAACAAATTTTACTGAAAAGTTATGAAACCGGAATCATTGATTTTAATGATGTATTAGATATTCAGGAATTACAACTAAAATTTCAATTGAGTATGATTACATCAGTAGTAAACTATTATACACAAAGTACTATTATTAATTATTTAATAAAGTAAACAGATGAAACATACATATCACATACATGGCATGAGCTGTAATGGCTGTAGAAGTCATGTAGAAGAAATATTATTAAATATAGAAGGAGTATCAGATGCCGTTGTCAATTTAGAAAAAGCTGAAGCAACTGTAACATCAGAAACTCATATTTCTCTGGAAAAATTACAGGAAGCCTTTAAAAAAGATGGAGGTAATTACAGCATTCATCCTTTAGGAGAGCATGCCCATACAATTCCTAAAAAAGGAAAGACAAAAGAAAAAGGAACAGGAATCTTTTATTGCCCAATGCATTGTGAAGGAGATAAAACATATCCTAAACCAGGAGACTGCCCGGTTTGCGGAATGGACTTAGTGGAAGAAAAAAGTTCAGTTTCAAAACAGATACAATTTACATGTCCAATGCACCCGGAAATAATAAAAGATGAACCCGGAGCTTGCCCAATTTGTGGAATGGATTTAGTGCCTCTGGAAGCTGAAGTTTCAGAGGAAGAAAAAAATTATAAAAAACTAAAAAAGAAGTTTTGGATTGCTACTGCCTTTACGTTACCTATTTTTCTGATAGCGATGTCAGAAATGCTGACGGAAAATCCGTTATATGCAGTTGTAAACCAAAAAACATGGAACTGGATTCAATTTGTGTTATCAATTCCTGTAGTTTTCTATGCGACTTGGATGTTTTTTAAACGTGCTTGGGTATCTATTAAAACGACCCATCTAAACATGTTTACCCTTATTGGTGTCGGAGCAGGAATAGCATGGGTATTTAGTGTATTTGCCATGATTTTTCCTAGTATTTTTCCTAATGATTTTAGAACGTCGGAAGGTAATGTATTTGTGTATTTCGAAGCAACAACCGTTATTTTAACATTGGTTTTATTGGGGCAGTTGTTAGAAGCAAGAGCACACAGTCAAACAAGCGGAGCAATTAAAGAGTTATTAAAGTTAGTGCCTTCTACAGCTACATTGGTAGTTAATGGTGAAGATACCATAATAGCAATTGATAAGATAAAAAAAGGAGATATACTACGAGTAAAACCTGGAGAAAAAATCCCTGTTGACGGAATTATCCTAGAAGGAAGTAGTAGTGTAGATGAGTCAATGATCACGGGTGAGCCGATTCCGGTAGATAAAAATAAAGACGATAAAGTTAGTTCAGGAACTATTAATGGTAACAAATCGTTTGCTATGAAAGCAGAAAAAGTAGGAGCTGATACGTTATTATCTCAAATAATACACATGGTTAATAATGCCAGCCGTTCAAAAGCACCTATACAAAAGCTGGCAGATACTATTGCTAAATATTTTGTACCTATTGTTTTAATAGTATCGGCTATCACTTTTGTGGTTTGGGTAGTTTTTGGCCCGGATCCGGCTTATGTATATGCATTTGTAAATGCAATAGCCGTACTTATCATTGCGTGTCCTTGCGCTTTAGGGTTGGCAACACCCATGTCGGTAATGGTGGGAGTGGGAAGAGGCGCACAATCCGGAGTACTTATTAAAAATGCAGAAGCTTTGGAAAGAATGAACAAAGTGGATACCGTAATAGTTGATAAAACAGGAACTTTAACAGAAGGAAAACCATCGGTAGAAAATGTAACGGCGTTAGGTTTGTATGCTAATGAAGTAATAGTACATTATATAACTTCTTTAAATCAATATAGTGAACATCCTTTGGCTGAAGCAATTGTAAAATATGGTAAACTAAAAAAAGCATTAATAAGTGAAGTGAAAGACTTTGAGGCGGTTACCGGAAAAGGTGTTATAGGAACGGTAGATACTCAAAAAATTGTTTTAGGAAATAAAGCCTTACTCGAACAGTTAGCTATTGAAATTTCTGAAGAAGTAAAAGAAGCGGTTAATGACAAACAAGCTCAAGGAAAAACGGTTTCTTATATAGCTGTAAACAACGAAGTTGCCGGTTATGTAACCATTTATGATGCTATTAAAAGTACGAGTAAAAAAGCCATTGCTGAGTTACAAAACAATGGAGTTGAAGTGATAATGTTAACAGGAGATAATAACAATACAGCAAAAGCAGTTGCAGAACAATTAAAATTACAACACTATAAAGCAGAATGTTTACCGGAAGATAAATTGAATGAAATTAATGTTCTACAGCAGCAAGGAAAAATTGTGGCAATGGCGGGTGATGGTATTAATGATGCCCCGGCCTTGGCTAAAGCAGATGTAGGAATCGCTATGGGAACAGGTACAGATGTAGCTATAGAAAGTGCCGGAATTACTTTGGTAAAAGGAGATTTACAAGGCATTGTAAAAGCTAAAAAGCTAAGCCATCATGTGGTAAAAAATATTCGAGAAAATTTATTTTTTGCATTTGTATATAACGTACTGGGAGTTCCAATAGCTGCAGGTATTTTATATCCGGTTTTCGGAATTTTACTTTCTCCAATGATTGCTGCATTAGCCATGAGTTTTAGTTCAGTTTCCGTAATAACCAATGCACTTCGATTAAGAAAATTAAAAATAGAAGAATAGCATTACAAGATAAAAATAAACAGATAGAACACTTACAAAAATTAGACAAAACGAGTCAATCGCTTCCTTAGAGGAATCAAATACATGAAGATATATGTATTTAGTGAGTTTTCGCTAACTATCTAAAATAGTAAAAAATAAGTATTTAATTAAAACGTATTCAAGTGAAAAAATACATACAATATATACTATTACTAATCGTAGGTATTGTAATAGGTTGGTTACTTTTTGGAGGTAAAACCAAAGAAAGAGGGAATCATGAGCATGCTACAGAAAATAGTGATAAAAAACAATTTTGGACCTGCTCTATGCATCCCCAAATTATGCAACCCGAACCGGGAGATTGCCCAATTTGCGGAATGGATTTAATTCCTGCAGAAGCAGGAGCAGATGGGTTAGCTGCCGATCAATTTAAAATGACAAAAAATGCCTTGGCTTTGGCAGATATTCAAACAACTATGATTGGAGTATTAGACATAGCTAATGGAAGTAGTACCTTGTCGGGAAAAATTGTTGAAAATGAAGCAACCAATAGTGTGCAGGCCAGTTATTTTTCCGGAAGAATAGAAAGTTTAAAAGTAAACTTTACAGGAGAAAAAGTTGTTAAAGGTCAGTTATTAGCAACCATTTATGCACCGGAGTTAGTAAAAGCACAGCAGGAATTACTTACCGCAGCTACTTTGAAAGAATCTCAGCCGGCTTTATACAAGGCAGTACGAAATAAACTAAAACTATGGAAACTTTCTGAAAATCAAATCAATCAAATAGAAAGTTCAAAACAAGTAAAAGAATATTTTCCTGTGTATGCTACTGTATCCGGAACAGTTTTAGAAAAATTAGTTGAGGTAGGTGATTATGTCAAGCAGGGGCAAGCATTGTTTAAAATAGCAAACTTAAATTCTGTTTGGGCAAATTTTGATGTATATGAAAGTCAGATAGCTTCTTTTAAAGTAGGTCAGGAAATACAAATAAGTTCTAGTGCATACCCCGGCGAAACCTTTAAAGCTAAAATATCTTTTATAGATCCTGTAGTAAATACGCAAACTAGAATTGTAACGATGAGAGCTGTAATTGATAACTCAAAACAAAAATTTAAACCCGGCATGTTTATTTATGGAAAAGTTAAAAATAGCTCGTCAGAAAAAAATGAAGAAGTGGTAATTCCTGCTTCAGCAGTACTATGGACTGGTAAACGCTCTATAGTATATGTGAAACCTAAAGCAGAAGAACCTGTTTTTGAAATGAGGGAAGTCGTGTTGGGAAATCAAAGAGGAGATACTTACGAGATTAAAAAAGGACTTAGTTCCGGAGAAGAAATTGTAACAAACGGAGTTTTTACAGTAGACGCCTCAGCTCAGTTACAAGGAAAAAAGTCAATGATGAATCATACAAAATCCATTCAGGAAACCTATATAATACCTAATGCTTTTAAAGAACAATTACAAAATGCATATAACAGTTATATAGCTATTAAAAATGCTTTAATTGAAACAAACGGTGAAAAAGCTAAAGGACAGGCAACACAATTTATTTCAGAAATAAAAAAAATAAATATGGAATTGTTGAGTAATGAAAAGGCTCATAAAGAATGGATGTCGTTGCTAAAAACATTAAAATCGAGTAGTGAAGCTATTGCTCGTGTAACAGATGTTGAACAACAACGAAAACAATTTAAAATAGTATCAAACCATTTAATACTCGCTGTAGAAATATTTGGTATTCAAGAAACAGCATATAAACAATATTGTCCAATGGCAGATAGTGATAAAGGAGCCTATTGGTTAAGCAAAGAAAAACAAGTCTTAAATCCGTATTTTGGAGATAAAATGCTAAAGTGCGGAGAAGTAAAACAAGTAATAAATAATAAACAATAATTAAATCATGAAAAAAGTAGTAGTAAGCATAGCGTTAATAGCTGTAATAGGATTGGTAAGCTGTAAAAACGAAACAAAAAAAGAAACCACTCAAACTGAACAAAAAGAAGTAGCCATGACTAAAACTACCTTTGGAGTTCGTGGAAATTGTGGAATGTGTAAGAGCACTATTGAAAAAGCAGCAAACGGAGTAGAAGGAGTAACCGAAGCAAATTGGGATAAAAACAAAAAGGAAATTCACGTTGCTTTTGACGGATCAAAAACGAATATAGAAGCTATTCATAAAGCAATTGCAGCTTCCGGATATGATACAGATAAAGTTTCAGGAAGTGAGGAATCATATAACAATCTTCCGGGATGTTGTCAATACGACCATGAAATGAAAATGAGTTTAAAAGAAGGAACTACAGAAGAAACTCATTAATAAACATGAAAAAACCTTTCTATACTATGGAAAGGTTTTTTTTGTTTCTGTAAACTTTAGGAGTAATTCCTTTATGTTTTTTAAAAAACTTAGTAAAATGGCTAGCGTCAGTAAATTGTAACCTAATAGCAATTTCACTAACAGTTAATTTACTGGAGCCTAATAACCGCTCAGCTGTTTTTAATTTAGTTTGAGTAATAAGTTGTTGAAGATTCATTCCTGTGTGCTTTTTAATAAAAGTACCTACATAGTTAGGAGACATTAAAAAAGTTTCAGCAATGTTTTGAATACTAAGTTTACTGCTATCAAAAATATGTTGCCTAACATAAGAAAGAAGAGCCGTTATTTTATCGGCTTTAGCCAGTTGTTCCGGAGAAATTAAATTATTTTTGAATTGTAAATTTCTAGCAATAATGGTAATTAACGCACCAAAAAGTTCAAGAACAATACGCCTGCTAAATATATCTTTAGAAAGATATTCTTCTTTGATGATTTCTAAAATCTGAAATACTTTTTTATAATCGTTTTCATTATAAATAATAGCACCTGGTTGCGTATTAGGATTTAACAAAATACGATCTATTTTTCGCTGCCAATTATTAGTTGCATTCGTTTCATTTTTTTCAGCAAATAACTGTTCAGTAAATTTTAAAAAAGTAAAAACAGTTTTCTCTTTTATTTCAAATCGATGTTTATCATTGGGACCTAAGAGAAAAACGTCTCCTTTAGTATATGAAAAAGTAACATCATTCATAATCTGAAGTCCATGACCACTTTCAATAAAAATTAACTCATAAAAGTTATGAGTATGCTCCGGATATTCCCATACTTCTTTTTCAAAAGAAAAAATATTTAAAGAATGATGACTAAAATAACGTGGTATCATAAGGGTTAGAAATGTACAAAAAAACAATGGATTTATACAAAAAATAACGTGAGAACCGCAGCTAAATTTGTAAGGAATTAAAATCACAAAAAATGAAAATATTAAAAATGATAGCATATACTTTTCTAATGTCCTTATTGGGATGTAAAACAGAAAAGAAAGACTTTACAGAGCATGAGCAAGGGAATTGGCCTAACAATGCTCGTTTGGTTATCTCTTTTTCAATGCAATTTGAAACAGGAGGGCAACCAGAAGGAGCAGAAAGTCCATTTTCAGGAAAACCGTTGCCAAAAGGTCAGGTTGATTTACCGGCGGAAAGCTGGTTTCGTTATGGAGCAAAAGAAGGGGTATATAGAATGTTGGATTTATGGGATAAACATCAAATAAAAGTTACATCACATGTTGTGGGAGAAGCTGCAATCCGCTACCCGGAAGTAGCTAAAGCAATAGCAAACAGAGGACATGAAATTGCTGCTCACGGAATAGCTTGGGATGATCAATGGAATATGAGTTATGAAGAAGAATTAAATTTTGTAAAAAAAGGAATTGACACGGTTGAAGCTATTACCGGACAAAGAGGAATAGGATATAACTGTAATTGGCTAAGGAGAAGTCCTAATACATTAAAGGTATTACAAGAATTAGGATTTTTATATCATATTGATGATTTAAGTAGAGATGAACCATTTATCACTAAAGTAAGAGGAAAAGATTTTGTTGTAGTACCTTATACATTACGTAATAATGATATTGTAAATATTGAAGGAAAGCAATGGTCTCCTGATCAATTTTTAGAACAATTAAAAGCAGAATTTAATCAATTATATGAAGAAGGAAAGAGTAAAAGAAGAATGATGTCTGTTAGTTTACATGATCGTATTGGCGGAAAACCCTCAGTAGTTCGTGTTGTAGATGAGTTTATTCAATATGCCAAAAAACACAAGGGAGTTGTTTTTATGCGTAAAGATGAAATAGCTAAAATGGTTAAAAATGATCCCAATACACCGATAGATAACTCAGAATTAGAATATAATCAGTAAAAATGAAAGCAAAAAACACCGCCTATTTATTTATCAGAATCCTTGTGGGAATTAATTTTTTTACCCACGGTTTGGTAAGATTACCTAAAATAAATGCATTTAGTAACTGGATGATTACTACTTATGAGTCAACATTTCTTCCAAAAGTAATGGTTCAGATTTTTTCTCAAACAGTACCATATATAGAATTGTTATTAGGAGCAGCCTTGTTTTTAGGAATTTATACATATAAAACAACCATAGCAATAGGAGTATTACTAACGGTATTGTTATTTGGAGCTTGTTTACTTGAAAAGTGGGATTGGGTGGCTTTTCAAATGATATATGCTTTATGTGCTTATCTATTGATAAGTCGTATAGAAGATAATACCTATAAAATAATATAAAAATAAATTCAAAATGAAATATCCTAACTTATTTAATAAATATAAAATGGGTAATTTAGAGCTATCTAATCGTTTTTTAATGGCTCCCATGACTCGCTCAAGAGCAACTGAACCTAACGATATGCCTAATGAATTAATGGCAGAGTATTATCAGCAAAGAACATCTGCAGGAATTATAATTACCGAAGCAACTCAAATATCTCAGCAAGGTAAAGGTTATGCAAAAACTCCGGGAATTTACCTAGAAGAACAAATTAATGGATGGAAGTTAGTAACGCAAGCAGTGCATAAAAAAGGAGGTAAAATATTTTTACAATTATGGCATGTAGGAAGAGTTAGTTCGTCAAAAGTAAATGAATTGCAACCTTTAGGGCCATCTGCAATCAAAGCTAAAGATACACAAGTATATATTTTTGATGGCGCACCTAATGGTGATGCCACATTTGTTCCGGTAGATACACCTAAAGAAATAACTTTAGAAGAAATTAAAGAAACAATAAACGACTTTAAAAAAGCAGCAAAAAATGCAATTGAAGCAGGATTTGACGGCGTAGAAATTCATGGAGCAAATGGATATTTGATTGATCAGTTTTTGAGAAGTAATAGCAACCAACGAACCGACAACTATGGAGGATCACAAGAAAATAGAATACGCTTTTTAGTAGAAGTAACTGAAGCTGTTGTTAATGAAATCGGAGCAGATAAAACAGGAGTAAGGCTTTCACCTTTTATTAGTTTTAAAGACATGGAAGATCCGGAAATTTTAGATACCATTATGTTAGCAGCAAAATCTCTTGATACAATAGGGGTTGCATACATTCATTTATGTGAGGCAGATTGGGATGATGCTCCGATTATTCCCAAAGAATTTAGAGAAGAATTGAGAGAAAACTTTAGTAACACAATTATAGCAACAGGAAATAAAACTCCGGAAGAGGGCGAGGCTTTATTAGAAGAAAATTTGGTTGATTTAATCGGTTTTGGAAGAAACTTTTTAAGTAATCCTGATTATCCGGAACGAGTAAAACAAGGAGCTGCTTTAAATTCAATAACAGACGGGCATACTTTGTTTGGCGGTGGAAATGCCAGAGGTTATACAGACTATCCTTTCTTAAAATAAGTTGTCAATGAAAACAGTTATACTACATAAAAAAGGAGAATGGAATCATTGGACCAAAGAGAAGATAGAAGAGTTAGAAAAAGGAGAATTTAATACTCAGGTAGGTGAGTTCCTGCTTTTTGAGAATACGCAATGCAAAGTGTGGAGTATTGAATTAGAACCCGGAAAAAGTTTGCCATTTCATAAACATAACAAATCCTATTTTTGGACAGCGTTGAATTTTGGAACAGCGGTTTCGTGTTATAATGATGGACGCATTGTTGAGAATATATATGAAAAGGGAGATACACAGTTTTATGAAGGCTTAAATAATGAACATTACTTTATACATAACCTGGAAAATAAAGGGAGTACCATATTAAAATTTATAACAGTTGAATTTATCAGTTAAATAGTTTGCGGGATAATTTTTATCCCGCTTTTTTATACCCTAAAAAAGTAATCAAGACTAATTAATACCATATTTTTGCTAAAAAGAGAAAAAAAATTCCTCTAAAAAAAGCAAAATGTTTAGAAGCCCAAAAAACGGTTATATACTTATATTACTATGTGTGCTGTGGAGTAATAAGATACAAGCTCAAACATTCTTTAAGTTAGACTCCTTAAGAAAACAAGGCAATTATAAAGAGTATCGTAATGAACTATATCATATTTCTGAAGAAGTAAAAAAAAGTAAAGACGAAAAAGATGATTTAAAGCTACATATAAAATTTTTAGAGTATTATAAGCAATTTGAATTTAATGTAGATTCAATAAATAAATATTATAACAAAGGAAAAGAACTAGCCTTGAGTTATAATAATGAACCCTATCGTCTGAATTTTGAATATATGTGGGCAGACCATTTGGTTAGTCAAGGACAATATGCAAAAGCACTGGTTATTTTTCAATCCTTAGAAAAAGTATTAAATGAAAAAGAGTATACATTTATACCTAATTTTTATGATGCTTATGCCCGATTGTTTTTCTTCTTAAAAGACTATGAAGATTCGCTTACAATGTTAAAAAAGGAAGCAGAAATTTTTGAAGAAAGACAACAATACGAGAATATATGTGCCGTATATAACAATATCGGTATCTTATATAAGGCGCAAAATCAAAAAGACTCTTCATTATACTATCATCAAAAATCTCAAGAAATAAATTTAAGATTAAAAGATACACTAGGCGTAATTATGTCTTATAACAATATGGGATTAACATATTATGAGAATAACGATTTGTTTAATGCTGAAAAATTTTACAGAAAAGCATTTAACTACGCTCCGGGTAGAGTTACTAAAAGTTTACTGAATAATTATGCAACCCTACTTTTAATAAGAGGTAATTATAAAAAAGCAGAAGAGTTTCTGTTGGCAGTTAAAGAAAAAGGTGAAAATAAAGAATTAATCAAAGATGCTTTAACACAACTGGTGACTTTACATAAAATGCAAAAAAACTTTAAAGAAGCAGTTAAGTATCAAGAAGAGCTAAGTTTGATTTCAGAAGATTTATTAGATGAAATTAAAATAAAAGAAATAAAACGTTTACAAGTAGTACACGAAACAGAAAAAAAAGAACAACAAATACAATTACTTCAAGAAAAAACAGAAGCCCAGCAAACAATTATTAAAAAAAATAAATTAATAGTAACCATTGTACTAATAGTGCTTTTGTTAGTAGTAATTATGTTTATAATGTATTTACGCAATAAGATTAATTTAGATAAACTTAATAAGTTACAATTACAACAACAGTTATTGCGCTCACAAATGAATCCGCATTTTATTTTTAATGCATTATCTAATATTCAAACAAATATTTTAAAAAGTGAGAATGAAAAAGCAGTCAAATACTTAACTAAATTTTCAAAACTATTAAGATACAATCTTGAAAATTCAAATTTAGATAAAGTTACATTCTCTAAAGAAATTCAATCAATAACAGATTATTTAGACTTACAAAAATTAAGATTAGATAATACGTTAGATTACACATTACTTATTGATGAAACTATTGAACAAGATTTTATACAAATACCGGCTATGATTATTCAACCAATCATAGAAAATGCCATAGAACATGGAATTGAAGGTGTTGAAAATCCTAAAATAACAATAGAAATCTCTGAAGCTGATGAAAAATTGATATGTATTGTAAAAGACAATGGAGTAGGCTACACAACTACACTTAATAAAAAGAATAAGAACACAACTAAAAAATCTCATGCAACCAAAATTATACAAGAACGATTAAGGTTGTTATCTAAAAAAATAAAACAATCATTAATCTTTTCAATTGACGATGTTAAAGATGTTGAAAACGGTACGGTAGGAACAAAAGTTATTATAACTTTGCCGGTTTTTGAAGAAGATTAAAATTATTACCAGATGAGAATACTAATTGTTGATGATGAGAAACAAATAAGAGAAGGACTAAAGATTTTAGTTGCTACTATTAAAGGAACAGAAGTTATAGGAGAAGCTTCAACTATAGAAGAGGCTAAAGAAAAAATAGAAACCTTACAACCAGATTTGGTATTGTTAGATATTCAAATCAAAGACAAAACAGGATTCGATATGTTAGATACTTTATCTGGCTATAACTTCAAACTCATTTTTGTGACAGCTTATAATGAATACGCTATCAAAGCCTTTAAATATAACGCATTTGATTATTTGCTAAAACCTGTTGATCCTGAAGAATTAGAAGCTGCAATAGAACGCTTAAAAGAACAAACAAATCATAATCAAAAACAATTAAGTATTTTAAAAGAAAACAAAGAACTAAACAGAATTATTATAAAAACAACAGAACAAATCTATGTATTAGATTTATCTGAAATAGTTCATTGTAAGGCAGATCAAGGGTATACTCATTTTTATACAAAACATAACAAACATATTTTAAGCTCAAAAACATTAAAAGAATATAATGAGCTTTTACCTAAAGAGCAGTTCATACGAGTACATCAATCTCATTTAGTAAATTGGGAATATGTGTCTTCCTTTGATAAAAAAGGAGAATTAATTCTGAAAAATGAAGAAAGAATCCCCGTATCTGTGAGAAGACGACATATTGTATCAGAGCGTTTTTAAACTAAAAAAATTACTTTTCAGGATATTCATAATACTTTTCCTGACTTTGGTATGTCTTAAAATAATCATTCCAAGTTCCAATACGCTTATTTAGTTGAAACCATCCGTATTTTGAAGGACGGAATTCAAAAAATACACTTGTAAAAGAAGAAGGATTTTCATTATTACTTTCCTTTACTTCAAAAACCTGAAAACGAAACTTGTGAATAGCCGTTTCTTTATTCCAACCAACGTGTAGCGGAACAAACCAAGCAAAAGAGAAAAATCCAATACAGAATATTAAAAGAATTTTTGGAAATAGTAAGAACCACTTTTTATGTTCGGTGGTATTAATAACTATTCGTATTAAATTAAAAATAAGTAGTAAAACAATAACAAAAAATACAAGAATCGGGTTTTCCATTTTAATAACTATAAATTTCTTTTTGTGTTTTCAAGCTGAGCTAAATTCTTTTTTAAAAGAATCTAGCGATAATTCGGAGCAAGGTATAGTATCTTTCTATAGAAAATTAAAAGACTACAAAAGCGTAGGGCTCTATTTGATATTCGTACTAAGGTTGATGATTAATCAACATTTCAATAAGAAAAACGGGTTTAGTTTTTAGAAGCAAAAGACTAAAAAAATAATATCAGAAATTCAATTCAATCAATAAGTATGTAAATTAAAAAACGAGAAGTATTCAACCCAATACCTCTCGTTTATACAACTGTTTAATTAAAAAAATGAATAGTTAAAAAACTATTTGCGTTACTGAGCAATAGTACAACAGAATTATGAAAAAATGAGTTTGAATTATTATTTGTAGCCGTTTGTTTTATATACGCTGTTAACAAGATGAAAATGATTATAAAAAAGAAGAGAAGTACTCCCCCCGAAATACTCCCCATCTATAAACATTCAATAAAAAAATGAATAATGAATTCCTCAATGTTATTGTAAAGATAGATTTATACTTAAGAAAATAATTGAAGGATTCGATAAAAGGAGGAAAAATATAGGTGAGGAGTATTAAACAATTGATGATACAAGGAATGAGCTATATGAAGAGTATTAAAATATAAGTTATAGATATAAAAAGAGAAGTATTCCTAGAAAGGAATACTTCCAATAAAAAAAACTAACCAAACTTCTAAAAAATGAATAAACAATTTTTAAAAATCTGATGTAAAGATAATGTTGTTTTAATGCTTTTTATTTTTTCGTTAGTTTAAGTGACAGTTTGTGTAGATGAATGGTATAAAAAATATTTATCAATGGAAAACAGAGGTTTTTAAAACCGTTGGCTAGAAAATAAAGATTTTACTATATATAATAAGGTAATAAGTTTAGAAGCGTATTCAAATTGGATATCAGACTCTGGTTTATAATCAACTATATGTTTCGCAATTTCTTTACTAACCCATTTGTAAATTATAAAATTGTTGTGCAATGTATATTGTTTAACAAGTACCATTTTATGTTTTTCCATATATAAAATAACCAAATGAATTTAACGAGAAAGAAGTATTCATAAATCCCCTAAATTAAATGAATACTTCTTAGTTAGTTTTTATACTAAGGACTATGGAATCTATAATTGAATAGATATTTTTAGTCCAATCACAAAAATAAACCAACAAAAAAGTATGTAATTTAATTTTAGGTAATTGGTTAAAACGAAAAGATAAAATGCAAAAAAGATAAGATGAAGTGAGATATATAAAAAACAAAACCTCAAAATATATACTTTGAGGTTTTATTTAGAAGGGTTTAGAGTGTTATTCGTCACTATTAGCAAATAACTTTTCAAATATAAATCAGTAACTTTTATAATACAATACACAATAACCCTAAAAAACAACTCAGGGTTAACCATGATATGAAATACAAATACCCTGATAAGATTAAAAGATATTTTAACAAAATAGAATAGAACAAGAAATAGAGAAAAAGCCGTTGTTGGAAAATTATTGATAAAAGTATTTGCAATAAGAGCTTATAAACTACGAAGAAGTTGTTGTATAAAAAGAAAGAAGTACTCCATTTAACCCTTCAAAAAAATAGAATACTTCTTATTTAAAATCTTACATGTTGTAGATTGATTACAAAGGAACCATAATAAGGAAGGATATTCAAAAAAAATAGTTAACTAACATTAAAATTAGGTCAAAAAGTAAAAAATAAGAGGTTAATGGTAAAAATGTACTTAGAAATAAGGATATAATATTGTTTTTGAATGAGGAAGCTGAAAAAGAAAGAATCTATTAGATTATTAATAGATTCTTTTTAACCAAACATTGTTACACTTAAACATGATGTATTCAAATTAGTAAAGACAATTACATAAAAAATATACTCTTTTTTTAAAAAAAGAAAAACCACGTAAAATACGTGGAATTCTTTTTGGCAACTTTATAGTAAGGGGATGTAATTTCTAAGTCTTTATTTGTTGGGCAAACATATTTATATGTATGATTTTACAAGTTAATTTATATTTAAAGAAAAGTAAATTATAAATTAAAAACAAAACAAGAGATACTCTTTTTATTCACAAGAAAAATACATTTTTCAGTAAGAAAGTATGGCTATTTTTTTGAAAGTGAGTAGGTAACCTTTTTTTAAGAGAAAATAGGCTCACGAAGTAGTAAATGCTTGGTTAAAAACAGTAAAAAACAGATAGTGTATTTAAAAGAAAAAAGGTTCTACCTTACAAGAACCTTTTTAATTGATGTCATAATAAAATTCCCGAACTTGAATTATAACTGTCGCAATTTAGTTACAAAATTGTACCTAAAAAATACGGAAAATTACCAAAAGTAAACTCAGTGCTATCCCTTATGGCATACCTTAAAATCCCCATGTAATCCTAAAAGAAAAAAAGCCATGTAACTACATGACTTTTTTAGGAAGTTGATGATAAATGAAACAATTCAAAGTTATAAATCAAAAGTAAGGTGAATTAAAAAAAAATAGGTTAACTAAAAATTAAGGAATAATCAATTAAAAAGAGTTGAGTAATACTTTTTAAAGGCACTAAAAGTTTTTCTGTCTATAGATATAAGTAGTTAAACTAATTACTAAAAAAATAAAAATAGTATATCGGTATTTTTAAGTGTAGTTTAAAGTTTAACCTAAGAGAGTAACATTTCTTGTAAAAGGAGTTTTCAGCTAAAAACTCCTTTTTTAGTTAAATATATTTCAAATTAAAATTATAAAGCATTTTGAGGATTGGCATGTATATATTGATAATTTAAAAGTGATTTACTTTTAAGATTGCTAATCAATTTATACGACGTAGAATCTTCATTTGGAATAAAAGTAGGAGGAGGTAAGTTTATACTTTGTGCTGCTAACGTATAAAAATGTTCACGAGTTGGATGATCATCAGCACAACCATTAATAATTTCACCCCAACAATTTTGTTCAATAACTGCATTAATAAGTGCAATGCAGTCATCTAAATGAATCATATTTATAGGCGCATTACCATTAGCTAAGTTTTTTTTAGTAGCTAAAAATTTTCCCGGATGCCTGTTAGGCCCCATAAGACCTGCAAAACGAATAATACTAAGTCTGTTTGTTATTCCTTTTTGCAAAAGTTGCTCAGCAGCCAAAATAGCCTTACCGGAAGATTTCTCAGGACAAGCAAGAGTTTCTTCAGTAACCCAATTGTTGGTGTTCTGATAAACTGAAGAAGAACTAATAAAAATTACATTTTGATGATGTTGAACTCTATCTGCAATTTGGACTATTTTTTCTAAATAGGCTTGTTCAATATCAGAAGCATTTCTTTTGGGAGGCAAAACAATAATAACAATTTCACTTCCTTCTATAAATTCATCGATAACAGAAGTATCATTTGAATTTCCTAATGAGAAAATATAAGGAGTCAATCCTTTGTCAGTTAATAATGGTATTTTATTTTCAGAAGTTGTAGAGTTTTTAATTAGATATCCTTTAGATTTTAAAAACTCAGCTAAAGGTAAACCCAACCAGCCCGAACCAACAATACTTATCTGTTTTTTTAACATCAATGAATTAATATATTAATGAGTAAAAGCAAAAGTAAATAAAAATGTAAAGTACAAATAACGATATATTAAGTCAGTTCATCTATACTATTCGTACTGTTAATATATTACCACTACTATTATAAAGGCTAAATGTGTATCTTTAAGCAACAATAAGTATACAGTATACTTTCTCTTTCATATGAATCTAGAATTATTGAAAAAAATTGGAAAACTGGAAAGTTTTGAAATAAAAAATAGCAGTTTGGTGTTGTGTCTAACAGCGCCAGGACTATATATATATTCACTGTTGATTTTTCATTTTAATAAAAATGCTGTTGAAGTACCGTATATGAGAGAATTATTTGCGGCTCTATTTCTAATTGTTGGTTTGTTGCCCTTAACAAAGAAAAAGGAAGTAACAGAATATTATGGTCTATACGTATTTTTCTGTTTATTTCTGTTTCAACATTATTTAACTTATACTGTCGCTATTAATAGATTTTCAATAGATTATTTACTAGGAAACTTCATTGTAATGTTTGGGGGAATCCTATTACTCAATAACAGGCTATTGATTATTCTGTTTAGCACAACTCAGTTGATACATATGACCTATAGAGTATTAACTCTTAACGTAGATATAATAACAGAAGGAGCAGTTTTAATTTCTATAGTAACCATCTTTATATATTCCTTTATAATATTAAATGGAGTAATGCATCATCGTAAAAGTTTACAGGAAATAAATAAACAACTAGAAACAAAAATAGAACAACGTACAAAAGACTTAGAAACAAGAGCAAAAGAATTATATGAAAGAAATAAAGATCTTGAAGAATTTGCCTATGTAGTTTCTCATGATTTAAAAAGACCATTACGAAATATACATACATTGGCAGAATGGTTAACATCTTCAGAGCATACAGACGCCAAATGCGTACAAGAAGATTCTGAAATGGGAGAGAATCTTACTAAAATAAAGGAACAAGTAGAACAGATGGATTTATTAATTAATGGAATACTGAATTATTCTTTGCAGATGGAAAAGGAAAAAGAGTTGAAAAAAGTTGATGTTGACATTTTGGTGAAGAGAATTATTATGGTAAACTCATCTGAAAAATGCGTAATAGAGGTGAAAAATAAACTCCCCGAAGTATTATTTAACGAATCACAATTATTACAAGTTTTCCAAAACCTAATTCAAAATGCTATAAAACATAATAATAAGGAGTATATACATATTATGGTAGGAAGCGAAGAGAGAAAAGAGAAGTATGTATTCTTTATTGCTGATAACGGTCCGGGAATAGATGATAAGTATCACGAAAAGATATTTCAGTTATTTCAAAAATTAGAAGTAAACTCTCATGTAGATTCCATAGGGATAGGGTTAGCACTGGTAAAAAAGGTAATTGAAAGAAGTGGAGGAAGAGTATGGTTAGAAAGTAAAAAAGGAAAAGGCACCACTTTTTACTTTACAATAAGGAAAGATTAAATAAGAAAATAAGAGTAGAAGAAAGGAGCTATAATAGCTCCTTTTGTTGTTTTTATAAATAATCTAAAAACTAGTTATATTTTTTTTGATTTGTAAGTTATTGTTATTCATTGGTTTGGTTTAGTGTTTAAAAATACTTTAAAAAAAAGGTTAAAAAAAAGTTGTGGGGGTTGAAAAGGGTTGTATATTTGCACCCGCTAACGGAAATAGCAACAGCGAAAAGAGGTTAGCAACGTTCATTAAAATAGGGTTATAAGATACGGTGAGAGGGGTGAAAAAAAACTTCAAAAAAAGTTTGTTTGATAAGAAAAAAAGTGAGTATCTTTGCGGTCCGATTTTACGGGAGTTCATTGAGGTTAGGGTTGTAAAAACAGAGACGAAAAAAACTTAAAAAAAGTTTTGTCAGAATCAAATAAAGTTTT